>NZ_JBXFWG010000011.1:0-99296 GCF_056854535.1 Stenotrophomonas sp. STEN054
CGGGGGCGGGTGTGTTTCCGCCGGGCCAGGCGCGGCGTAAGGTAAAATGGGGCCGGTGCGCTCGCGGGGCACGGCCGGGCGCTACCGCCGTCAGCCCTTCTGGCTGACGGCCACGCTGCCGAGAATCAGGCCGCCGGCAATCAGCATCTGCAGGGTCACCGGCTCGCCCAGGAACAGCCACGCGAACGCCGCGCCGAACAGCGGGATCAGATAGGTCACCGTCGACGCACGCGAGGGGCCGATGCGGCCGATCAGGCGGTAGAACATCAGGAAGGCCAGGCCGGTGCAGGCCACGCCCAGCGCGATCGCTGCGCCCCAGGCCTTGCCCGGAATCGCGGCCTGCGGCCAGTGGGTCACCGCCATCGGCAGCATCCACAGCGAGGCACAGCCCAGCGTTGCCGCCGCCGCAGCAGCCGATGGCAGGCCGGTCATGTGCCGCTTCACCAGGTTCACGCCGAGGCCGTACAGCAGCGAGGCGGCCGCGCCGGCCAACACCGCCATGCCGATGCTCAGGCCCGACACCTTGGCCGTGGCCAGCACCACGACGCCGGCAAAGCCGACCAGCAGCGCGCTGGCACGGCGCACGCCGATCTTCTCACCGAAGAACAGGAAGGCGATCAGCGCGGCGAACAGGACGGTCATCGCATTGCAGATTGCGCCGATGGCCGCCGGTGCCTGCTCGGCCGAATAGGCGAACAGCACGAACGGCAGCGCCGAGTTGATCAGGCCGATCGGGGCCAGCCACAGCCAGCGACGCGGCGGGAACTGCGCACGGGCGCGCCACAGGAACGGCATCAGTACCAGCGCGCCCAGCACCAGACGGACTTCGACCAGCGCGAACGGGCCGAACGAGGGCACGGCCACGCGCATGAACAGGAACGAGCAGCCCCAGATCGCACCCAGCAGGGTCAATTCCAAGGGGGTTCGCCAATCGCGTTCTGCCACCTGCGGTACCGCGTTCATGCCCTGCCTCCGTCCTGCGCCTGCACCGTGTCTGGGCTGAAAGGATCATCCGCAGACGCCTGCCGCACAAGCGCGTAGTATCGCTGCCAGCCACAAATATGGTTTGAGGCTCGACATGCAGCTACGCCCTTCCCTGCTCCCCGCGCTGGCCGTGTTCGCGGTGGCCGCACGCCACCAGAACTTCGCCCAGGCCGCGCTGGAGCTGCACCTGACCGCCAGTGCGGTCAGCCACCATGTGCGCCGCCTGGAGGAGGTGCTGGAAGTGCGTCTGTTCCTGCGCCACGCGCGCGGCGTGCGCCTGACCGCCGAGGGCCGGCAGCTGGCCGACGCCGCCAGCGCCGCGTTCACCGATGTCGCCGCCGTCGCCCACCACCTGCAGCCGGACGCCGACAGCGTGCCGCTGCGCATCGCCACCCTGCGCTCGCTGTCCTACTGCTGGCTGCTGCCACGCCTGCCGCGCTTCACCCAGGCCCATCCGCACATCCGCATCGAACTGCACACCGGCAGCGGCCTGGACCGCTACGACGAGAACGGGCCGGAGGTGGGCATCCGCTACGGCCTGGGCCAGTGGCCGGGCCTGCATGCGCAGCACCTGATGGATGACAGCCTGTTCCCGGTGGCTTCGCCGGCTCTGCCTGGTGTGGAAGCACTGCAGGACCCGGCGCGTATCGCCGAGCTGCCGCTGCTGACCGATCTCTCGCCGCAGGGCTGGCGCGACTGGTTCCGCCATGCCGGCGTGCGGCCGCCCTCGCCCTTGCCGCCCATGCACACTTTCGCCGACAGCACCGATGCGATGCGCGCGGCGGTCTATGGCATGGGCGCGGTGCTGGCGCGCACCCACGTCGCCCAGCCCTACCTGCAGCGCTATGAAGTGGTGCGTCTGCCTGGCCCGGCACTGAAGGCGCGCTATGCCTACTACGTGGTGCATGCCGAGGCGCAGCCGCCCAGCCCGGCCGCGCGGTTGTTCATCGATTGGCTGCTGACCCAGGCGCAGGACGAACGCACGCCCATCCCGGCCCTGCCCGACAGCCTGCTCGGGCGCCCGCCCACGGCCGGCTGACTACACCCTCACCCGATCTTTGCCCCCCGCTGGCTAGGCTGCAGGCAACCCCACACCGTGTACCTGCCATGGCAATGCTGCGACTGCGCATCACCGGAACCGAAGACGACGCCCGCGCCATCAGCGACCTGCTGCTGGGCCTGGAGGGCATCGAACATGTCGAAGAAACCGACGACCTGATGCCACACATGGATGACGATGATTCCAGTTCGGCCGGGCTGTCCGATGACATCGGCCCGGGCATCCACGAACTGGAAGTGGAAGTCGGCAACGAAAGCACCGCGCAGAAGGTGCGCGATGCGGTGCAGGAACTGGCGCTGGAGCTGGATGTGTTTGTCGAATACGAGACCGACGAGGGCTGAGGGCTCGCCGGGCATGGCCCGGCGCTACCACTAGGCTGAGGGTTCGCCGGGCATGGCCCGGCGCTACCACTGCACTGAGATTCGCCGGGCATGGCCCGGCGTTCCCACCCTGCGTTCGATCACGCCTTGCGACGGCGCCTGCGCAGCCATGCGCGGATGCCCCAGCCGGCAAGCAATGCCAGGATGGCCACCGGCAGCAGGGCCGCCGCCGCGCGGATCAGGAACGCGATGCTGGTGCTGAGGATGCTGCCCGACTCGCTCAGCGCTTCGCCGATCTCGCTGCGGCCGCGCTGGCCGGAGGTGGTATCGAAGTGCAGCGTGACCAGCTGCGTGTCGATGCGGCGGCGCTGCTGCGCGGCGTCCTTGTTGGCCTGCTCCACGCCCGCTTCGATTTCCGACAGGCGCGTGGTGATCGCCATCAGTTCCTCGATCTTCAGATCCTGGCGGTCCTGATAGGACAGCAGCCGGGCGTGTTCCTTTTCCAGCCGGGCCTTGGTCAGCGCGGTATCCGCCACCTGCTGGGCCAGATCTTCGGCGCGGGTATTGCGCGCCTGTACCTGCCCGCCTTCACCGGCCAGGCCGATCAGCGGCTCCACGCCCTTCGGCGCGATGCGCACCTTGACCTCGCCACTGGGCCGCTCACCGCTGCGATGGTCGACTTCCAGCACCGCACAATCACCGAACTTCGCACCCTGGCAGGCCTGCGTGACCTGCTGGATGCGCGATGCGATCTGCGTAGCTTCCAGCTGCACCTGCACGTCGTGCTCGTAGGCGAGGAACGCGCCGTCCGGTGAGGCCACCGCCTCAGCCGCGGCGCCGCCAGCGGACGCGGCGTGGTCGCCCTGCGCCGCGCAGCCCGCCAGCGCTGCTGCCAGAACGAGGGCTGCCAACCCACCTCGCGTGCTGAAACTGCTTCTTCCGTGAATCTGCATGGGGTCGCCCTCCGGGGCGATGGGAGTCCTGCCAGCGCTCATGGTAATCCTATGGCAGGGGGACAAAGCGCCCTGCGCGGCCTATGCTCGGGGATTGATCCCAGTACAGGAACGCTGATGCGCCCGCATCTCCTTGCCTTTGCCCTGGTCGCCGCCCTGGCCGGTTGCCAGCCGGCCGACGCCCCGACCAACGGTTCCACCCCGGCCGCCAGCCAGCAGGCCGGCGACGCGGCGGTCGACACCGCCTTCGCCGACCTGTCCAAGCGTGCGCTGGACACCTGGATGCAGCTGTCCCCGGTCAGCGCGACGCAGATCGGCGACCACCGCCATGACAGCGAGATCGACGACCTGAGCGCGGCCGGCCAGCAGAAGACCGTGGCGGCCTACAAGGGCCTGCTCGCCGAACTGGACAAGATCGACGTGGCCAAGCTCGGCCGCGAGAACCAGGTCGATGCGGCGATTCTGCGCAACCAGCTGCAGTCGGAAATCTGGAACAGCGAAGTGCTGCAGTCCGGCAAGTGGGACCCGCAGGTCTACAACGGCCTGGCTGGCAGCGCTCTGTACGGCCTGATGGCGCGCGAATTCGCACCGCTGCCCGACCGCCTGAAGTCGGCCACCGCGCGCATGGAAAAGCTGCCCGCGATCTTTGCCCAGGCCCGTGAGAACCTGGACCCGGCACGCGTGCCGAAGATCCACGCCGAGACGGTGGCCAAGCAGAACAAGGGCATCCTCAGCATCGTCGATACCTTCATCACCCCGCACATCGGTGATCTGCCGCAGGCCGACCAGCAGCGCCTGCAGGCGGCCATTGACGGCCTGAAGAAGGCCGTGGACGAGCAGCAGACCTGGCTGGACAAGACCTTGGTGCCGAACGCCAAGGGTGACTTCCGCATCGGTGCTGAAAAGTACGACCAGAAGCTGAAGTTCGCGCTGAACTCCTCGCTGTCGCGCCAGGAGATCGGTGAGCGTGCGCGCGCCGAACTCAAGCGCGTGCGCGAGGATATGTACGGCATCGCGCAGACCGTGCTGAAGGACAAGCCGGGCGCACCGGAGATGCCGGCGCAGCCGACCGACGAGCAGCAGCAGAAGGCCATCGAGGCCGCGCTGGAACTGGCATACGCCGACAAGCCGGCGCGCGACAAGGTGGTCGACGATGCCAAGGCCGCGCTGGAGCAGTCCACCGCGTTCGTGCGCGAACACGACCTGATGACCCTGCCCGATGCACCGGTCGACATCATCCTGATGCCGGAATTCCAGCGTGGCGTGGCCGTGGCCTATTGCGATTCGCCGGGCCCGCTGGACAAGAACCTGAAGACCTTCTACGCCGTCTCGCCGATTCCGGACGACTGGAACGACAAGCAGGTCGACTCGTTCCTGCGTGAGTACAACTCGCGCATGATCCACCTGCTGAGCATCCACGAAGGCACCCCGGGCCATTACCTGGAAGGCTGGCACTCGGCCAAGTTCCCGTCGACCCTGCGTGCGGTGCTGCGTTCGGGCCTGTTTGCCGAAGGCTGGGCGGTCTACACCGAGCGCATGATGCAGGAGCAGGGTTACCTCGACAACGACCCGCTGTTCCACCTGGTGCAGCTGAAGTTCTACCTGCGCACGATCTCCAACGCGATCCTCGACCAGGGCGTGCACGTGGACAACTGGGATCGCGAGAGGGCGATGCACCTGATGACCCACGATGCGTTCCAGCAGGAAAGCGAAGCCTCGGGCAAGTGGGTGCGCGCGCAGCTGACCTCGGCGCAGCTGCCGACCTACTTCGTCGGTGCGCAGGAACACTTCGACACCCGCAAGGCGATGCAGGACAAGCTGGGCGACACGTTCAACCTGAAGGCCTACCACGACCAGATGCTGTCCTACGGCGCACCGCCGGTGCGCTTCGCACGCCAGCTGATGCTGGACCAGCCGATCGAGTGATCGATTGGGTGTGAGATGGAAATGGAACGGCCCGGGGAGATCCGGGCCGTTTTTTTTGTTCGGCATTCATGGATGGAGTTCATCCACGCATGGCGTGGATCTACTGCCTCCGGTGGTGGGTGCGGACCGTTGGTCCGCACTGCGGATGGGTTCATCCACGCATGGCATGGATCTACTGCCCCCGGTGGTGGGTGCGGACCGTTGGTCCGCACTGCGGATGGGTTCATCCACGCATGGCGTGGATCTACTGCCTCCGGTGGTGGGTGCGGACCGTTGGTCCGCACTGCGGATGGGTTCATCCACGCATGGCATGGATCTACTGCCCCGCATCCACGCATCGCGTGGATCTATGCGTGGCATGGATGTTCCCGGTTTGCCAGTAGATCCACGCCATGCGTGAATGGCACTCACTTCACTGCTGGCAAGAAAGAGGGGATCGGCCCGGCCTACCGCATCTCCGGCGCCTGGAGCAGCTTCACCGGAGCCTTGGACTTCCTCAGTTCGATCGGAACAGAAAGCATGCGGCTGGCCTCACGTTCCTCGCCCTCGTAAATCTTCTCAAAATCCTTTGCCGGCAACTCAACCACGATGACGCCGCGGCTCCCGTCAACCATCAGTCCCTGATGCTCCGGAAACAGCTTCTGGATCTCTCCAGATTTCACGACGTTTTCAAGCTCGTTCAGCGAATGCGCAGCACCAACCACGAAATGATAGGTGAGCCGTCCATATCGCGTCTCCACAATCCTGGAAGGTACCGGGTCAGCTCCGGTCAGTCTGACCGTCACGAACATCGGGTTCTCGGTGAACGTCTTGCCTGCAAACCTGTCCGGCATGACCTCCATGATCTTCTGAAGCTCTTCTCCGGCCGCCATTCGAAGGCGCAGTCGTCTGTCAGCTTCGTCCGCCGTCAGCCCTTCCTTTTTTGCAAAAGTCTGTACGACAGGGTCGGTGGCGGGCGTTACGTTCTGGCAGAACGCGGGAGACGTTGCCGAAACGCCAACAAACAGGACGACTACGATCATGCGTCCGGGATTGGGTCTCATGAGACCTCCTTGGTCTGGCTCAGACTGGGGTCAGAGCCCTTTCCTGCGGAAAGGGATCCGACCCCATAGGCGGTTACTGATCCGCCGCCACAAACCCACCGGTCTGCCGCGCCCACAGCCGCGCATACAGGCCGCCTGCATTGATCAGCTCGGCGTGCGTTCCGGTTTCGACGATGCGACCCTGGTCCATCACCACCAGCCGGTCCATGCGCGCGATGGTCGACAGGCGATGCGCGATCGCGATCACCGTCTTGCCGCCCATCAGCTCGTCCAGGCTGTCCTGGATCGCCGCTTCCACTTCCGAATCCAGCGCCGAAGTGGCTTCGTCCAGCACCAGGATCGGTGCGTCCTTCAGCAGCACGCGGGCGATGGCGATGCGCTGGCGCTGGCCGCCGGACAGCTTTACACCGCGCTCGCCCACATGAGCGTCGTAACCACGCCGCCCCTGGCCGTCCACCAGCGTGTCGATGAAAGCTTCGGCACGCGCCTTGGCCACGGCCGCACGCAGTTGCTCGTCGCTGGCATCGGGCCGGCCATACAGCAGGTTGTCGCGGATCGAACGGTGCAGCAGCGAGGTGTCCTGGGTGACCACGCCGATCTGCTGGCGCAGGCTTTCCTGGGTGACGTGGGCGATGTCCTGGCCATCGATCAGGATGCGGCCGCTTTCCAGGTCGTACAGGCGCAGCAGGATGTTGACCAGGGTCGACTTGCCAGCGCCGGACGGACCGACCAGGCCGATCTTCTCGCCGGGCTTCACCACCAGGTCCAGGCCGGCGATCACGCCGCCCTTCTTGCCGTAGTGGAAGTGGATGTCCTGGAAGTGCACGCCGCCGTGGGCCACCTGCAGCGGCACGGCGTCCTCGCGGTCCTGCACGGTCAGCGGCTGGGCGATGGTGGTGATGCCATCCTGCACCGTGCCGATGTCCTCGAAGATGCCGTTGATGGTCCACATGATCCAGCCGGACATGTTGTGGATGCGGATGACCAGACCGGTGGCCAGGGTGATCGCGCCCACGGTGATGTGCCCGCCATTCCACAGCCATAGCGCCAGGCCGCAGGTACCGGCGATCAGGAAGCCGTTGACGATGGCGATGGTCAGGTCCATGCCGGTGGTGATGCGGGTCTGCGCGCGGTGCTTGACCGCCAGTTCCTGGATCGATTCGGCCACGTAGGCCTGCTCGCGGCCGCCATGGGCGAACAGCTTCAGCGTCGGAATGTTGGTGTAGCCATCGACGATGCGGCCCATCGCCTTCGAACGCGCCTCAGAGGCGATCCATGCGCGTTCCTTCGCGCGCGGCACGAAGTACGCCAGGATCACCGCATAGGCCAGCAGCCACAGGATCAGCGGCACCATCAGGCGCCAGTCCGCCTGCGCGAACAGGTAGAGCGCGGTGCCGGTGTAGACCACGATGTACCAGAGCGAATCGACCATCTGCACGGCCGATTCGCGCAGCGAGGTACCGGTCTGCATCACCCGGTTGGCGACGCTGCCGGCAAAGTCGTTCTGGAAGAAGCTCAGGCTCTGCCGCACCACGTAGTTGTGCATCAGCCAGCGCGAGCGGTTGCTCAGGCCTGGCACGATGGCCTGGTTGACCAGCAGGTTGTGCAGGCCGACCAGGATCGGCCGCGCGATGACCGTGATGAACAGCATCCAGCCCAGAGCGTTGGCGTGGCGCTGGAAGAAACCGGCACCGGGCTGCTCGGCGACCATGTCGACGATGCGGCCCAGGTAATCGAACATCGCCACTTCCACCAGCGCCAGCAGCAGGCCGGCGATGAGGGTGGCCAGCAGGACCGGCCATACCGGGCGCAGGTAGTGCAGGTAGAACGGCAGCACCTTCTGCGGCGGCGTGCGGCCGTCCACGGGCGGGAACACCGGAATCAGGGATTCAAACCAACGAAACATCACATTCCCTCGCCAGATCAGCGCGGGGATTATCCCATGGACGGTGTGTACGCGACCCGACGATCGCCCTTTGATCCGGTAGCGCCGAGCCATGCCCGGCGGATGTCCGCAAACGCGCTGCGCGCTCGCCGGCCATGGGCCGGCGCTACCTTCATCTGACCGGGGTGAACAGCAGGTCCTGGAAATCGAAGCTGAAATCGGTCAGGTCCGAGATCGACTGCATGCGCACCTCGCGCACCTTGCCGTCCGGGTCCAGGCTGAAGTTCACGAACGCATCGGCGTTGAGCGAGCGGTCATCCCAGCGCACGATGAAGGTGTCGTGCTGCCAGTGCTCCAGGCGACCGGTCAGCTGCGCGGTTTTGGCAAAACGCAGGCGCAGGCCCTTGCCTTCGGCCGACACCACCATGTCGCCATACCAGCGATCGCGGTAGGTGCCGGCGTAGGCGGCCAGCGGCAGCGACGGCGTGCTGCCCTTGGCACGCTCGGCCTGGTGCTTGGCCCAGGCTTCATCGGCCTTTTCCTGGCCCTTCGCCACGCCCTTGGCGTATGCATCGACCCAGTCATGCTTCTCGCCGCCCAGGTAGGCATCGAGCACGCTCAGGGTGATGGCGTTGAATGCCGCACCCGATTCCTGGTTGGTCAGCACCACCACGCCCAGCTTCTGCCCCGGCACCAGGGTCAGGCGCGAGACCATGCCCGGCCAGCCGCCGGTATGCCAGACCAGCTTCTGCCCGCGGTAATCGCTCAGGCTCCAGCCCTCGCCATAGCCGGCGAAGTTGGCGCGTGCCGGCTCCAGCTCGGGCACGCTCGGCGCGGCGATGGCCTGCGGCGTGATCATCTGCCACATCTCTTTCTGGGTCTTTGCACTGAACAGCGGCGTGCCATCGGCCAGCGCGCCCTCGGCCAGCTGCACCTGCATCCAGCGCGCCATGTCATGCGCACTGGAATAGATGCCGCCGGCACCGGCGTTGTTCGACCAGGTCAGCGGCGCAACGGTGCGCAGATCCTTGAAAGCGTACTTGGCGTGGCCGACCGCCGCGTTGTCGCCGGCCTGCAGGTGGTCGGCGTTGTAGCGCGTGCCGGCCATGCCCACCTTGTCGAAGATGCGCGTCTGCAGGAACTGCTGGTAGCTCATGCCCGACACCTTCTCGATCACCTGCTGGGCGACCGCGTAGAGGATGTTGTCGTAGGCATAGCGCTCGCGGAAACCGCCCTTCAGCGGCACCTGGCCCAGCCGCTGCACAACCTCGGCATTGCTGTAGGAGGTGGTCGGCCAGAACAGCAGGTCGCCTGCGCCCAGGCTCAGGCCACTGCGGTGCGATAGCAGGTCGCGCAGGGTCATCTGCCCGGTCACGAACGGATCGGACATGCGGAACGACGGCAGGTGGTCGATCACCTTGTCGTCCATCTTCAGCTTGCCGTCCTCGGCCAGCAGGTTCAGCGAGGTGGCGGTGAAGGCCTTGGTGTTGGAGGCGATGGCGAACAGGGTATCGGCCTGTACCGGCTGCGGCTTGCCCAGCTCACGCACGCCCCAGCCGCGTTCCAGCACGACCTTGCCATCCTTGACCACGGCCACGGACACGCCGGGCACTTCGAACTGCGCGCGCACGCGCTCGACGGTCGCATCCAGGTCCTGCAGCTGCGCCGGGGTCGGCGCGGTCTCGGCCGCATTTGCCATCGTCGCGCAGGCCAGCAGCACGGCGCCTCCAATCCAGTTGTTCATCCAGCACCATCTCCGAACAGGGGTTGCGGCCATGTGCAGGCCGTCACCGGGGTTTCGCGCGATGGTAACGGCCGCCGGCCAATCCTGCCGTGTGCCATAGGAGGGGTGTCATGGTCCACAGCGATCCATCCAGCAGCGGTTCCACCATCGTTCCGTTCCTGCGCTGCCGCGATGCACGGGCCGCCATCGACTGGCTGCAGCGGGCGTCCGCCAGCTACGTTCCCTGGCCTGCGGACCACGGCCAGTGACGCCCGCCGCGATCCGCTGCGGCATCGGCGGCTGGGTGTTCCCGGAGTGGCGCGGCGGCATGTTCTATCCCGAAGGGTTGCCACAGCGCGAGGAGCTGGCGCACGCCAGCCACGCGCTGCGCTGCATCGAGATCAACGGCACGTTCTACCGCACGCCCACCCAAGCGCAGTGCGCCCGGTGGGCGGCACAGACGCCGGATGGATTCCGGTTCTCGATGAAGGCGCCGCGCTACCTCGTGCAGCGCCGCGACCTGTCCTCCACCGTTGACGCGGCTGCGCCGTTCCTGCAGGCCGCGCTGGCGCTGGGGGATCGGCTGGGTCCGCTGCTGTGGCAGTTCGACCCGAAGCACCCGGCCGATGCGGTGGCACTGGAAGCGCTGATGGCCGCGCTGCCGAAGACGCTGCAGGGCGTGCCGCTGCAGCACGCGCTGGAAGTGCGCAACGCGCACGTGCACGGCCCCGCGCTGGTCACCGCCGCGCGCCGCCATGGCGTGGCCCTGGTGATCGAGGACAGTGACGAGGCCCCGCTGCACGGCGACGTCAGCGCCGGCTTCGTCTACGCGCGGATCAAGCGCAGCCAGGCGCGCCTGCGCGAAGGCCTGCCGCGTCCGCAGCAACAGCGCTGGGCCGAACGTGCACGGCGCTGGTCACGCGGCGAACCCGTGGACGACCTGCCCTGCCTCGCCGAACCGGCGGTGCCGCAGCCGCGCGAGGTCTACCTGCTGTGCATCGGCGCGGGCAAGGCACGCAATCCCGCCGCCGCGATGGCCCTGCAGCGGCTCAGCGACGGCGCCAGCGATCCAGCGCCCACAGCAGCGTCCAGCCCAGCACGAATACGCCGGCCACGCGCAGCACGTTGAGCGCGAACGCGGCAGGGCCGATCCGCTGCCATTCCAGGAAAGGATACGGGGCCTGCCCGATCAGCGCGGCCACCAGCATCGCCCAGCCCAGGTAGGCCACCGGCGCCAGCAGCACCCTGCCCAGCGCGCGCCAGCGCAGGCTTCCATGCGGCAACAGCAGCAGCCAGCCGCCCAGGTACAGCAGCGGCACGGCGTAGTGCAGGCCCATGTCGACCCACCACTGCAGGCCGGTGGGCTGCCACAGCCCCTGCAGGGCCACTGCATAGATCAGGCCGGTCACGCCGATGCACAGCGCCAGCAGCGCCGCCGCGGTCGCCCGCAGCGCTCGCCCCGAGGCCAGGCGCAGGGAGCCCAGGCACACGGCCAGGTTGCTGAGGATGGTGAAGTAGCCGAAGAACCGCAGCGTCGCCGCGGCGATGCCCACGCTGCCGCCGGGGCGGTTGACCAGCAACAGGTACTGCAGCAGCAGTGAGGTGGCGGCGACCAGCGCGGTCAGCGCGGCCCAACCCCGCAGCAAACGGTCGGCAGGCATGGCAGGGACTCCGTGGACGGAATGCAGCAGGCGGCCCTCCCCATCGCCGGCCACCCCGTGCTTGCCGCACAATACACCGATGACAACCCCCGACACCCGCAAAGCGCTCTGGCAGATCCATTTCTGTGTCCTGTTGTGGGGTGTCACCGCCATCCTCGGCAAGCTGATCACCCTGCCCGCCCTGCCGCTGGTGTGGTGGCGCATGCTGCTGGTGGTGGCGATGCTGGCCCTGCTGCCGCGGGTCTGGCGCGGGCTGCGCACCCTGCCCCTGCGGCTGGTGGCCGGTTATGCTGGCATCGGTGCGCTGGTCGCCCTGCACTGGCTGACCTTCTATGGCGCAGTGAAGCTGGCCAATGCCTCGGTGGCCGCCACCTGCATCGCGCTGGCGCCGGTGTTCACCTCCATCATCGAACCCTGGGTGGCCAAGCGCCCGTTCCAGCTGCGCGAACTCGCCTTCGGCCTGGCGGTGCTGCCGGGCGTGGCCCTGGTAGTCGGCGGTGTGCCCGATGGCATGCGCCTGGGCGTGCTGGTCGGTGCGCTGTCGGCGCTGCTGGTGGCGGTGTTCGGCTCGCTCAACAAGCGCATGGTCAGCCATGCCGACCCGCTGACGGTCACCGCGCTGGAACTGGGCGCCGGCACCCTCACCCTGACCCTGCTGGCACCGGTGCTGCCGTACCTGCTGCCGGCACTGGCCAGCCCGCTGTGGGTGGTGCCCAACCTGCACGACGGCATCCTGCTGCTGGTGCTGGCGGGGGTCTGCACGCTGCTGCCGTTTGCCCTGGCCCTGGTCGCCCTGCGCCATCTGAGCGCCTACACCGTGCAGCTGGTGACCAACCTGGAGCCGGTCTATGCCGTGCTGCTGGCGGTGGTGCTGCTGCGCGAACAGCATGAAGTGACGCCGTGGTTCTACCTGGGCGTGGCGATCATCGTCGGTGCGGTGTTCCTGCACCCTCTGTTGAACCGTCGCAAGCGGGTGCAGCACCCGGAGATCCTGGGCACGGCCGAGGCGCGCAACATCGCCGAGTGACGCGCGGCGTCAACGCCGCGGCCAATGCCATGCGGGAGCGTCAAGCAACCCCTGACCACTCAACAGCGTGCGGCCCTGTTCCTTGTGCAGATGCAACGAGTGGCAGTCCGGCGCCTGTTCCAGTGCTGCGATGAGCCGACTGGAATGGGACACCACCCACACCTGGCTGCGCGCACTGGCGGCGATGATCAAACGCGCGAGTGCGGGCAGCAGGTCAGGATGGAGGCTGGTTTCCGGCTCGTTGAGTACCAGCAGCGGCGGTGGCCGCGGCGTATGCAACGCAGCGGCCAGCAACAGAAAGCGCAGCGTACCGTCGGACAGTTCGGCCATCGACAGCGGACGCAGCAGGCCGGGTTGATGGAAGCGCAGGGCCAGCCTTCCATCACCTTCCTGAAAGCTCACCGTCGCGCCCTGGAATGCATCGTCGACGGTGCGTGCAAGGGCCTGCGGATCACCGATTTCAAGGATCGTCACCCAAGCGGCGGCAAGGTCGCGCCCATCGTGGTGCAGCACCGGCGTGCGCGTAGCCATCGCCGGCTGCCGCGCGGGCGCATCGGCATCGCTGCGGAAGTGATCGTAGAAACGCCAGCGGCGGATGTACTCGCGCAGCGCGATGGCTTCGGGCATGCGCTGCGGATCACCGGCCTGGGTGAACAGGCTGTCGAACAGAGACAGGCGGTCATCGACCACGTCCCATCCGGCGCCATGGCGCTGCCGCAAAAGCGCGCCTCGGCGGTCCACCAGCAGACTGGCGCTGCGCAGGAACGGGCCGGCCCAGATCGCCTCGGCTTTGATCTGTGGATCGCGCGCGAACGCGGAGGGGCTCGGTGGCGGGTAGCCCAGGTCGATGGCATAGCCGAAGTCATCCGTGGCAAAGCCTAGTTTCAACCCCACCGACTCCTGCCGGGGGCCTCCCTGCAGCGGAATCTCACCCCGCGACACCCGCGGGTCGATGTTCTCCGGGCCTGCCCACAGCGCCGACGCCAGCCCGCCTTCGCGGGCCAGCACGGCGGCCACCCCGCCCTGCGCGGTTTCGGCCAGCAGGCGCAGTGCACGGTAAAGACTGGATTTGCCGCTGCCGTTGTCGCCGGTGACAACGTTCAACTGCTGCAGCGGCAATACCAGGCTGTGCAGCGAACGGTAGTGGGCAATGGCCAGGGTCTGCAGCATGCGTGGCGTCCTCGCAGGGAGCGTCATGGTGCGATGAGGGTATCGCAGGGGCTGCGACGGGCCCGTCACCCGCACAGGGCGGACCGTCCGACCCCATCCCGACGCGATGGGCTAAGACGCCAGTTCCACCCGGTTGCGGCCGTTGCCTTTGGCCCGGTACAGCGCGGCGTCGGCACGGGCCAGGGTCTGGTCGGTGGTTTCGCCCGCCTGGTACTGGGCCACGCCGATGCTGACCGTCACCGGGAAGCCCAGCGGCAGGGCGGCCACGGCCATGCGCAGGAACTCGCACTGCAGTTCGGCGGTGCGCAGGTCCACATCCGGCATCAGCGCCACGAATTCCTCGCCGCCATAGCGCGCGGCCATGCCGCGGCCGGAGAAATGCGAGCGCAGCAGCGCGCCCAGCGCGGCCAGCACGCGGTCGCCGGTGGCATGGCCCTGGAAATCATTGATGTGCTTGAAGTGGTCGATGTCCACCAAGGCCACGCAGGTCTGCCGCGGCTGGCCGTCGGCGCTGGTCACCGCGTCCTGCAGGGCGGCGGCCATGGCGCGCCGGTTCGGCAGGCCGGTCAGCGCGTCGGTGCGGCTCTGTTCGGTCAGGTCGGCGTTCTGCGCCAGCAGCACGTCGTGGTACTCGGACAGCAGGCGCTCGTAATCGTCGCGCTGCACCATGTGGCTCTGGATATCCCGCGCGAAGCGGCGCAGTTCCATTACCAGCATGACCTGGCGCGACAGCGCGGCCAGTGCCTCGGCCTGGCTCGCATCCAGGTACTGGGGCTCAGGATCGAACACGCACAGCGTGCCCAATGGCTGACCATCACTGCTGATCAGTGGCGCACCGGCATAGAAGCGCACGTGCGGGTCGCCGGTGACCAGTGGGTTGTCGTGGAAACGGACGTCCTGCTGCGCATCCTCGACCACCATGACCTCTCGCGGTTTCAGGATCGCGTGCCCGCACATCGAATCGTCACGCGGCAGCTCGACCGCCGAGGTTCCGTTGATCGACTTGAACCACTGCCGTTCAACATCGATCAGGGTGACCGCGGCCATGCTCGTGCCACACACGGCCTTGGCGATGACCACCAGGTCATCGAAGGATTTTTCGCGCTCCGAGTCCAGGATCTGGTAGCGACGCAGCGCTTCCAGGCGTCGGGACTCATCAGTCGGCTTGTCGGGCTTGATCATGCAGCGTCACGTTCCGGCAGGTCACTTGCGAGTCTAGCTGATGTCGCGCCCGGACCTGCCGGGCGGGCCGCTTGACGGGCAGCCGAGCGTGGGCTCGGCTCTACAGTGGGACTGTCACCAGTCCTGCTGCTTGGGCAGCAGCCCGCGCAGTTCCTGTTCGGTCAGGTTGCGCCACTGGCCCGGCTTCAGCGCACCGATCTTGATGTTGTCGATGCGCACGCGGCGCAGCTGGGTGACGCGGTAATCGAACGCGGCGGCCATCAGACGGATCTGCCGGTTCAGGCCCTGCTCCAGGGTGATGCGGAAGCCGAACTTGGCGATGCGCGAGGTGCGGCACGGCAGGGTCATCTGGTCGTGGACACGCACGCCGCGGGCCATGCCGCGCAGGAATTCATCGGTGACCGGCTTGTTGACCGCGACCAGATACTCCTTCTGGTGGCCGTTCTCGGCGCGCAGGATCTGGTTGACGATGTCGCCGTTGCTGGTCATCAGGATCAGGCCCTCGGAATCCTTGTCCAGGCGGCCGATCGGGAAGATGCGCTGCTCGTGGCCGACGAAGTCGACGATGTTGCCCTTGACCGAGCTTTCGGTGGTGCAGGTCACGCCCACCGGCTTGTTCAGCACGATGTAGACGTGGCGGCGGGCGCCGGGCTTGCGGGCCACGCGCACCTGCAGCGGCTGGCCGTCGACCAGCACGGTGTCACCTTCGCCGACCACGGCGCCGGTACCGCCGGGATGGCCGTTGACGGTGACCCGGCGGGCGGCGATCAGACGATCGGCCTCGCGGCGGGAGCAGAAGCCGGTTTCGGCGATGTATTTGTTGAGTCGGGTGGTCATGGCCCCATTATCGGCCATCGCCGCCCCGCCCGGGTCACGCCGGCAGCAATGGATCGACGGTTTCGCCGTCGAAGACCCGGTTGCGACCGCTGCGCTTGGCCACGTACATGGCATGGTCGGCCCGCCGCAGCAGGGCGGCCAGGTCGTCCTCGCCCGGTCGCCACTGCGCCAGGCCGATGCTGGCGGTCACTTCCAGGCCCGGCACCTGCAGCTCCTGGCACAGTTCGGTGATGCGCTGGCGCAGCTGCTCCAGGCGGGTGGCGGCGAGGTCTCGCGGCATGCCCGGCAGCAGCAGCAGGAACTCTTCCCCGCCCATGCGCACCACCTCGTCCTGGTGGCGCACGGCCGCACGCAGCGCCTGGGCCACGGCCACCAGCACCTGGTCCCCGACCGCGTGCCCGTGGCGGTCGTTGATGTCCTTGAACAGGTCGATGTCGAGGAAGCCGATCACCAGCGTGCCGCCCTCGCGCTGCACCCGCTGCAGCTGCTGGTCCAACTGCTGCAGGCCGGCGCGGCGGTTGGGCAGGCCGGTCAGCACGTCGGTCTCGGCCAGGTGGCGCATCTCGTCGCGCTGCTGGCGCAGCCGCCCCAGGCGCTGGTTGAGCGCGTAGGCGGCCATCATCAGCAGCCAGGTGACAGCCAGCTGCAGCGCCTCCACCCGGTATTCGAACAGCCACTGCGCGCGGGTCGCATCGGCCACCACCAGCACCAGCATCGGCGACAGCGAGGCCAGCCCGGCCACGGCCCAGGCATCGCCGCGCACGCGCGCCCATACGCCCATGGCCAGAGACAACAGGCAGCCGCTGATGAAGCAGGCCTGCAGCACAAGCGCCACCACCGCCAGACGCTCCCGCTGCAGCCAAGGCACGAGCACGGCCACGCCCATCAGGCCCCACAGCAGCAGCTGCTGGGCCAGGCGCGAACGCGGCAGCACGCGGTCACCGCCGTTGAGCCGCCACAGCGCGGGCAGCACCAGCGCCAGGGTCGCCGCCGTCAGCGACAGCAGCCACCAGGGACCGCGGTCGCCGATTGGCAGCCAGGGTTCGGGGTAGCCACTGAGGCCACCGAGGATGGACTGCCACAGCACCAGCACCACGGTAGCGGCAATGTAGAACAGGAACATGCGGTCACGCGTGGTCAGGAAGGCCATCAGCGCCGACAGCGCCAGGGCGATGGCCACCGCGATGCAGGCCGCGCGCACCAGCAGGCGCGCGGTGTCGTTCTGCTGCACGGGACTGGGCGCACCCAGCAGCAGCGTCGGCACCCAGCGTGCCTTCAACGGCTTCTGCCAGGACACCACGAACGGTTCATGGCTGCCGGCCGGCGGAACCGCGACCATGCCGATGCCAGCGCGGAAGCGCGAATCACGGGTGCGCGCGTCGTGCATGTTGCCGCAGATTTCGCGGTCGCCATGCTTGAGGCGTACTTCGCCAGCGAATACGTTGAACACATCCAGCGCCTGCGGCTCGCCGGACCAGCCTTCGGGCGGGGCGTCGACGGTGACCTGCTGGCGGTCGCCGGACAGCATCTGCGGCGTGCAGGCGCGATGCGGGGTGGGCTCATCGGTGGCGGCGCCGACCAGCAGGTAATCGCGGCCGTTTTCGACCGTTCGTGCATGGCCGAGCCATGGCGCGGCGAGCACCATCAGCAGCACGACCAGCACCGCCCCCGTTCCGTAACGCCACTGCCTGCCGACCACGCTACATCCTGCTTCTGCTTACGCCCGCGCCCGCTGCGCGTCGCCCCTGGCGGGCATTATCGCAGCGGAATGAGCCAGGAATGTGTAGGCCAATGGTGGTAGTACGGCAGGGCTTGCAGCCCTGCACCTGCTTCGAGCCAGAGCGTAAGCACCGGTTGAGGGGGACGCCGTAAACCCATCCATGGGGGCTTGGTCGCGGCATCCATGCCGCTCACACCCCCTCAACCGGACCCACCCCGCCTTCGACAGTTGGTCGCGGCTGTTGGAGCCTGCTGCTGTTGGTGGGGGCCGACCGTTGGTCGGCACGGGGTCGGATCTAATGGGTGTCGCCCTTCGTCGACACGGTAGATCCACGCCATGCGTGGATGGAACAGAGGAGGAAAGTGGGCTCAGCTTCAGCCGCGCGGCATCTCCGCAAGTGGAGCCCCCCTTGTTGTTCAAGGGGGCGCGCCGACAGGCGCGGGGATAAGGTGGAATGCGCGCGGGGCCCGCGATTTGCGCAGCAAATCGTGGGACGCAGCGCAGATGGAGATTAAATCTCCACCTGCGCACCCAGCTCGACGAGGCGGTTGCCCGGTATCCGGAAGAAGCCCGTCGCCGGGGCGGCGTTGCGATGCATCAGCGCAAAGAGCTTGTCGCGCCAGATCGGCATGCCGCGGTTGGCGGTGGCGACGATGGTTTCGCGGCTGGCGAAGAACGTGGTGTCCATCGGGTCGAAGTAGATGCCGCCGTGGTCACACGAACGCATCAGCGCCAGCGGCACGTCCGGGGTTTCCATGAAGCCGAAGCGCACGTAGACCCGGTAGAACTCATCGCCCACCGATTCGATCTTCAGCCGCTGCCCTTCCACCGCATAGGGAATGGGCAGGGTTTCCACGTGCAGGAACACGTTGCGCTCATGCAGCACCTTGTTGTGCTTGAGGTTGTGCATCAGCGCATGCGGGGCCACGGTCGGGTCGGCGGTGAGGAACACTGCGGTGCCCGGCACGCGCATCGGCGGCGCCAGCATCAGGCCCGGCAGGAAGGTGTCGATGCGGATGCCGTCCTTGCGGATCTCATCGCGCAGCAGCTCGCGGCCACGGCGCCAGGTGCGCATCATGGTGAAAAGGAAGATGCCCAGCACCACCGGGAACCACGCGCCTTGCAGCAGCTTGGCGCCGTTGGCGATGACGAAACCCAGGTCGATGATGAAGAACACCACGCACAGCGGCAGGATCCAGTTGCGCGCCTTCGGCCACAGCGAGCGGGCCACCAGGGCCAGCAGCAGGGTGTCGATGAGCATGGTGGCCGACACCGAGATGCCGTAGGCCACGGCCAGGTTGGACGAGCTGCGGAACGCCAGCACCAGGCCGATGACCATCACCGCGATGCCCCAGTTGATGCCGGGGATGTAGATCTGGCCGATGGTGTCGTGCGAGGTGTGCTTGATGCGCATGCGCGGGATGTAGCCCAGCTGCATCGCCTGGCGCGACACCGAGAACGCACCGGTGATGACCGACTGCGAGGCGATGACCGCGGCCATGGTGGCCAGGATGATCATCGGGTACAGCGCCCAGTCCGGCACGGCCTCGAAGAACGGGTTCTTCAGGGCCTCGGGGTGGTTGAGCACCAGTGCGCCCTGCCCCAGGTAGTTCAGCACCAGGCACGGCAGCACGAAGAAGTACCAGGCGTGGCGGATCGGTTTGGCACCGAAGTGGCCCATGTCGGCGTAAAGCGCTTCGCCACCGGTCACCGCCAGCACCACCGCGCCGAGGATGAAGATGCCGTGCCAGCCGTGCTCCATGAAGAAGCGGATGGCCCACCACGGGTTGAAGGCCTTCAGCACTTCCGGCGAATCGACGATGTTGTAGATGCCGATGGCGGCCAGCGAGAGGAACCAGATCGTAGTGATCGGCCCGAACAGCTTGCCGATCCGCTCGGTGCCGAAGCGCTGGACCGCGAACACGGCCATCAGCACCACCACGGTGATGGGCACGATGAAGGCATGCAGGCCCGGGGCCGCCACTTCCAGGCCTTCGACCGCGCCGAGCACGGAGATCGCTGGCGTGATGACACCATCGCCGAAGAACAGCGAGGCGCCGAAGATGCCGAGGATGCCGACCACGTACGCCGAGCGCGACCCGTTGCGCAGCGTGCGCTGGGTCAGCGCCATCAGCGCCATGATGCCGCCCTCGCCGTCATTGTCGGCGCGCATGATGATGGTCACGTACTTCAGGGTGACCACGATGTTGAGCGCCCAGAACGCCAGCGACAGCACGCCCAGCACGGTGTCGTGGTCGCTGTTGAGCCCGTAGTGGGGCGAGAACGCCTCCTTCAGGGTGTACAGCGGGCTGGTACCGATATCGCCGAAGACCACGCCGATCGCACCGATGATCAGCGCCAATCCCCCGGCCGGGGGCGCGTGACCATGGCCGCCGGGGGCGGCTGCGTGCGGGGTTTGACTGCTGGACATGGGACTCCTGGCGAAGCTCAGGCGATGGGGGAGTGGGAAAGAGCCAGCGCGCGCTTCAGCGCAGCGCCGACTGCAGGGCCTTGCGGATGACGGTGGCCACTTCGTCGCCTTCATTGAAGGCTTCGCGCGCCATGCGCGCTGCTTCGGTCGGCTTGTAGCCCAGCTGCTGCAGGGCCACGGTGGCGTCGGACAGCGGATCGGCCGGGGCCGGGCCGCTGCCGGTGGGCAGGGCGCCGCCGGCACCGAACTGGGCGGCGCGGTCGCGCAGCTCCAGCACCATGCGCTCGGCGGTCTTCTTGCCGATGCCCGGGATGCGGGTCAGCGCGGTGATGTCACCGGCCTGGACCATGCGCGCGAACTCCTCGACGGTGACGCCGGACAGCACGGCCAGCGCGATCTTCGCGCCGATGCCGCTGACCTTCTGCACATCGCGGAACAGCCGGCGCTCACCCTCGCGCAGGAAGCCGTACAGCGAGACGCTGTCTTCCTTCTGCGCGTAGTGGGTGTACAGGGTGACCTCGCGGCCGAGTTCGGGCAGGTCGTAGAAGGTGCTCATCGGCGCCTCCAATTCGTAGCCCACCCCGTTCACGTCCACCACCAGCCACGGCGGTGCCTTGTAGGCGACGATGCCGCGCAGTCGACCGATCATTGCGTGCAGCTCCTCATTTGCGGCCCCAGGCCTGGCGGGCACTGAGCCCAAGGCGGTTGGCCGTCGCCCTTACGTGGGCATGGGTGATTGCCACCGCCAACGCGTCGGCCGCGTCGGCCTGCAGCTTGGTTTTCAGGTTGAGCATGAGCCCGACCATGTGTTGAACCTGTTGCTTTTCGGCGCCACCGCGGCCGACCACGGCCAGCTTGATCTCGCTGGCGGCGTATTCGTGCACCGGCAGGTCGCGCAGGACCACCGCCGAGATGGCCGCGCCACGGGCCTGGCCCAGCTTCAGCGCCGAATCGGGGTTGCGCGCCATGAAGACCTTTTCGATGGCCACTTCGTCCGGCTGGAACTGCTGGCACAGATCGGCCAGGCCCAGCACCAGCAGCTTCATGCGCTGGGGGAAATCGTCGGCGCCCAGCAGCACCAGCGGCTGATGGTGCACGTGGCTGACCTTGCCGGTAGCGTCGACATCAATGATGCCGACCCCGGTCCGCTGGGAACCGGGGTCGATGCCGAGGATGCGGGTCATGCGGCACTCCTGGCCGGGTGGAACGGGAAACGCTGGCAGGCGTATGGGCTCATGACTGTCCGCGGTGACCGTTCAACGGCCCGCGCCCAGACCGTCGAGGACGGCTCAGGCGTAGGCGTCGGCGCCGAGTTCGGCGTTGGAGTACACGTCCTGCACGTCGTCCAGGTCTTCCAGCATGTCCAGCAGCTTCTTGACCTGCAGGGCGACGTCGCCCTCGACCTTGATGTCGTTGTCCGCGCGGAAGGTGATCTCGGCGTGGTCGGCGACGTGGCCGGCCCCGGCCATTGCATCCTTGACCGCGTTGAACACGTCGGCACTGGTGATCACGTCGATCGCGCCGTCTTCCGGGTAGACCACGATGTCGTCGGCGCCGGCCTCGATGGCGGCTTCGGTGATCGCTTCCTCATCGGCACCGGCGGCGAAATGCAGCACGCCCAGGCGCTTGAACATGAAGGCGACCGAGCCTTCGGTGCCCATGTTGCCGCCGCACTTGCTGAACGCGTGGCGGACATCGGCCACGGTACGCACGCGGTTGTCGGTCAGGCAGTCGACGATGACGGCGACGCCGCCCGGGGCGTAGCCCTCGTAGCGGATTTCCTCGTAATCGACGCCTTCAAGCTCACCGGTGGCCTTCTTGATGGCGCGCTCGATCACGTCCTTGGACATGTTCACGCTCAGGCCCTTGTCCATGGCAACACGCAGGCGCGGGTTGTTGTTGGGGTCGCCTCCACCGCCGCGCGCGGCAACGCCGATCTCGCGGATGATCTTGGTGAAAATCTTTCCGCGCTTCGCGTCAGACGCGTTTTTGCGGTTTTCGATCGAGGGACCTCTTCCCATGGGTGTTACCGTCTGGCTGCTTCAGGATCAAGGCGCGGATTCTACCTGATCGGCGGCGGCAACCGTGTCTAGGGCGGGCAGTTGCCGCCGGGAATGGTGCCCCACGGTAGCGCCGGGCCATGTCCGGCGGATCGCATTACGCCGCCGCGGCGTCGCGGCTGTGGTCGAACTGGCCGTGGCGCAGGAAATGCGCGGTCTGCCGTGCGGCGTCGGGCGATACCACCAGGCCGCTGTGGCTGGTGCGCACCACGCAGTGGTCGGCCAGGCCCGGCAGCTGGGTCTCGGCCAGGGCCACGGTGCCGTCGGATACGTCATCCAGCGCGCCCAGCAGGCTGCCCAGGCCATGCGGCACCGAGCCGGCGATCAGGCCGACCTTCGCCCTGCCCTGCCAGTCCGGCAGGCCATCGAGCAGCAGTTCGCTGCTGCGCCCCAGGGCCAGGCCCCAGCCATGGTCGGACAGCGAGCGCGCCGTGCCACTGCCACGCAGCGGCGACCCCAGGCAGACCACGCGCTGCACGTCCAGCTCCGGCTGGCGGCGCAGGGCCTCCAGCGCCAGCAGGCCGCCCAGGCTGTGGCCGACCAGCGACAGCGGGCCGGCGTCGGCCAGCCGCTCCAGCAGCTGCGGCACGGCCACATCGGGGCCACCGAAGATCGAGGAGTAACCGAAGGTATGCACCTGGAAACCACGGGCGCGCAGGCGCCAGGCCAGTGGCCCGACCCAGGCGCGGGCGTTCCAGATGCCATGCAGCAGCAGTACGGGGGGAGTCATGCGTTACAGCCTGGCGTTCGGCGGGGCGGGACGTACGGCGATTGAACAGAATCGACCGGCAAGCGCCGGTGAACGACCTTACGCCGGACGCGGAACCCGGCGCAGGATGAATTCGAGGTCGTTTGTTTCGCCGACCGGGAACAGGTACTCGCCGGCTTTCTCGAAGCCGTAGCGGGCATAGAAGCGCTGGGCGCCGAAGTTTTCCGACCACACCCCCAGCCACAGGGTGCGCGGGCCGTCCTGTTCCAGCCAGGCCAGTGCGGTTTCCAGCAGGCGGCTGCCCCAGCCACAACTCTGCTGGGTCTTGATCAGGTACAGGCGCTTGAGCTCACCGTCACCGGGCTTCACGTCCGGGTGCGGCAGTCCGCAGGGGCCGGCAGCGGCATGGCCGACCGCCTCCCCGTCCAGCTCCAGCAGCCACACCGCGTAATCGGGGTGGCCCAGGATGGTGCGCTGCCGTTCCACCGTATAGGACTCCTCAAGGAAGTCCTGCAGGTGCTGCGGCGGGTACAGATGGCCGAAGGTCTCGGTGAACGTGCGGGCAGCCAGCACCGACAGGGTCGGCGCATCGTCCACGGTGGCGCGGCGGATGGAATACATGGGTCGAGTGGACGCCAGGGCGACGGTCGGGGTCAAGCCCGTTCCGACGACTCGGTTTCGCCCTCTTCTTCCTCGTCCTCTTCCTCGTATTCCTCTTCTTCCTCGTCCTCGCCTTCTTCTTCCTCGTCCTCGTCGAACTCTTCCTCTTCGTCGTCCTCGTAATCCTCGACGCCGAAGTCTTCGCCGTCCCAACGGCCTTCGCCGTCGGCGACGAAGGTCAGGGCCATCGCCGCCGGGTTGTTTCCAACACGGACCAGCCAACCACCGAAGACGCGTGCACGCTCGGTGACCAGGTTGGCCTCGGAGCCTTCATTGCCCAGCTTTTCCCACTCCAGCGAAAACGCAAACTCGGTCATTGCCTGGATCTCCTGATCAGTTGGTCTTGGGGCGGACCTGGATGTGCACTTCGGCCAGCTGCGTATCGACGATCGGCGACGGCGCATCGGTCATCAGGTCCTGCGCACCGGTGGTCTTCGGGAACGGGATGACGTCGCGGATCGACTCGGTCCCGGCCATCAGGGCGGCGATGCGGTCAATGCCGAAGGCGATCCCGCCGTGCGGCGGCGCGCCGTAGTTCAGCGCGTCGAGCAGGAAGCCGAACTTGGCACGGGCCTCTTCGGCACCGATGCCCAGCAGCTCGAACACCGCGCTCTGCATGTCCGGGCGGTGGATACGGATCGAGCCGCCGCCGATTTCATTGCCGTTGAGCACCATGTCGTAGCCGCGCGACACGGCGGTACGGGCGTTGGCGCGCAGGTCGGCGATGTCGTCCACGGCCGGTGCGGTGAAGGGGTGATGCAGGGCGACGTAGCGCTGGTCTTCGTCGTCCCATTCGAACATCGGGAAGTCGGTGACCCACAGCGGGGCCCAGCCGTCGGCGACCAGGCCGAAGTCCTTGCCGGCCTTCAGGCGCAGGGCGCCCATGAAGTCGGACACCTTGTTGTAGCCACCGGCACCGAAGAACACGATGTCGCCGTTGCCGGCGCCGACGTGGGCGACCAGGGCGGCGAACGATGCCTCGCTGAAGAACTTCTGGATCGGCGAGCTGACTTCGCCGTTGTCGGCGATCTTGATGTAGGCCAGGCCCTTGGCGCCGTACTTGGCGGCGTGCGCGGCGTATTCGTCGATCTGCTTGCGCGACAGGGTGGCGCCGCCCGGGATGCGCAGCGCGGCCACGCGGCCTTCGGCGTCATTGGCCGGGCCGGTGAACACGGCGAACTCGCTGTCCTTGACCAGCTCGGCCACGTCCACCAGTTCCAGCGCGATGCGCAGGTCCGGCTTGTCCGAACCGTAGCGACGCATCGCCTCGGCCCAGGTCATGCGCGGGAAGGGGGCGGCCAGCTCGACGTCGACCACTTCCTTGAAGATGGCGCGGATCATCGACTCCACGAAGTCCTGCACGTCCTGCTCGCGGACGAAGGCGAATTCCATGTCCAGCTGGGTGAATTCCAGCTGGCGGTCGGCACGCAGGGCCTCGTCGCGGAAGCAGCGCGCGATCTGGTAGTAACGGTCGAAGCCGGCCACCATCAGGATCTGCTTGAACAGCTGCGGGCTCTGCGGCAGGGCGTAGAACTCACCCGGGTGCATGCGCGCCGGCACCAGGAAGTCGCGGGCGCCTTCCGGGGTGGCCTTGGTCAGGATAGGGGTTTCAATGTCCTGGAAGCCGCGCTCGTCCAGGTGGCGGCGCAGGGCCTGCACCAGCTTGATGCGGGTGCGCTGCATGCGCTGCATTTCCGGGCGTCGCAGGTCCAGGTAGCGGTACTTCAGGCGGGTGTCTTCGCCCGGGTTCTCGTGCGCGTGGAACGGCAGCGGGGCGGCCTTGTTCAGCACGGTGATGGCGGTGGCGATCACTTCCACCTTGCCGGTGGCGATCTTGTCGTTCACCGCGTGGCGGGCGCGCACCACGCCTTCGACCTGCAGCACGTCCTCATAGCCCAGCGAGGCGGCCACGGCGAACACTTCGGCGTTGTCGACCTCGACGGTCACCTGCACGATGCCTTCATGATCGCGGAGATCGATGAAGCAGACGCCGCCCTGGTTACGGGCCACGTCGGTCCAGCCGGCGAGGGTGACAGTCTGGCCAATCAGGGTCTCATCGACCAGGCCGCAGAAGTGGGTACGCATGGGGGGAAAGCTCCGCTGGAGAACGCCGGCGCCCGACGGGGACCGGAAAGCCCCGTATTCTGCGGCCGAGCCCCCGGCCGGGGCAAATGCGGACAGTCACACGGGCTTTATCCGCCCCGTCCTTATAGTCGCGCACCACACACCGTATGGGGATTCGCCATGAAACCGCTGTCCCTGGCCAGCCTGGCCCTGACCTTGTCCGTGGGCGGCCTTGCCGGCCTCGCCCTGCCCATCGCCCCCGCCGCTGCGCAGAATGGCGTCGTCCGCTGCGAGAGCCAGAACAACCGCGAGCGGGTCTGCAATACCGGCTGGCGCAGCGCGCAGATGGTGCGCCAGCTGTCCGGCTCATCCTGCGTGGAGGGCCGCACCTGGGGCAGCCGCAACGGCAGCATCTGGGTCACCAATGGTTGCCGGGCCGAGTTCGTCGAGGGCCGCAGCGGCTGGGGCGGTGGCAATGGCGGCAACTGGGGCGGCGGCAGCGGCGGCACCATCCGGTGCGAAAGCCAGGACAACCGCGAGCGTACCTGTCCCACCAACTGGCGCGGCGCGACCCTGGTCCGGCAGATTTCCGGCTCGGCCTGCGTGGAGGGCCAGACCTGGGGCGTCCGGCGCGGCAGCATCTGGGTCAACCGCGGCTGCCGTGGCGAGTTCGCCGAATCGCGCGGCGGCTGGGGCGGCGGCAATGGCGGCAACTGGGGCGGCGGCAACAGCAACTACTCCGTCACCTGCAGCAGCAACAACAACCGCACCCAGAACTGCGACTGGGACGAGCGCCAAGGCCGCCCGGTGCTGCAGCAGCAGCTCTCCGGCAGCGCCTGCCAGGAAGGCCGCAGCTGGGGCTATTCGCGTGGGCAGGTGTGGGTGAGCAACGGCTGCCGGGCGCGTTTCGGTACGCGTTGAGAACGGGGTCGCGCTGCCGAAGGTAGCGCCGGGCCATGCCCGGCGAGCGCAGCGACGCGGTCAACCGCAGGAAAGCCGCCCGGCGCGCCCCGGCGCTACCCAGCCGGCCGGGTCAGAGCCCTTGCCTGCGACAAGGATCCGACCCTGTGCGCTGGTCAGTGCGCCGGCGGGGCCTGGTCGCCCCACGGTGCCGGCGGCAGCGGTACCGGCGTGCTGAGGTCGAATTCGACGCGGAAGCGGCGCCCCTCCGGCCGGGTCAGCTCGTAGACGAAGCGCTGGTCCGGTTCGATTTCCATCGCCCAGGTGTTGAACGTGGACGCCAGCATGTCGGCGCGGCGGAACATCGCCACCGAATCGCCATCGGCCGGGAACTGCTGACGCTCGGCGGTACCCGGTGGCTTGCTGTCGCCGCCATACAGGGTGATCGCATCCGGACTGCCATCGGCATGACGGTGGTCGTGCTTGAGCTTCAGGCCGTTTTCGGTACGGGTGATGATCCAGGTCCGCGAATGGTCGGCACCGACATGGAACGGAATGCGCAGTTCGTGCCCCGGGTCGGCACAGCCGCGCACATGCATCACCAGGCGCTTGCCGGCGAAGGGATCCTCGCCGGTCGGTGCGGGTGTGTCTTCCACCACTTTGCCGGCGTAGGCCTGCCCGCAGTGGGCGGCGATGGCCGCCATGAACGCATCGGCCGGGGCCGTGGACAGGTCGTGATTGATCGCAGGCGGCTGCTGCGAACAGGCGGCCAGGCTGCACAGCGCGGCAACGGAAAGCAGAGGGGCACGTACATTCATGCCCCAACCCTAACGGCCATGCCCGGCAGGCGCAAACGGCAGCGCCCTGTCCCACACGTCTCAGGCAATCATCGCATCGGCCAGCGCACCCACCCGCGCCAGCACCGCCGCGCGCTGGTCGTCGTCCACCGAGGCCCCCTGCAGGTACGCCGTCACCACCCACGGCGTACCACCGGCACGCGGCCACAGCACGGCGATGTCGTTGCGGGTGTCCTCGCCATTGCTGCCAGTCTTGTCACCCACTCGCCAGCGCTTGCCGATGCCGGCGCGCAGGCAGGCATCACCGGTCTGGTTGTCGATCAGCCAGTCGGCGAGCTGCAGCCGGGATTTCTCCGACAGACCATCCCCTACTGCGAAACGGGCCAGGCTGGCCGCCATCGCCGCGGGGCTGGTGGTATCGCGCGGATCACCTTTGGCGAACCGGTTCATGTCCGGCTCGTAGCGGTCGTTACGGGTGACTGTGTCGCCCTGCGCGCGCAGGAAGACGGTCAGCGCCGGCGGGCCGCCACTCACCCCGAGCAGCAGGTTGGCAGCGGTGTTGTCGCTGGTGGTCAGCGTGCCGCGGCACAGGTCGCGCACACTCAGGTCCTTGCCGACGTGGCGGCGGGCCACCGGGGCGTAGGACAACAGGTCTTTTTCGGCGATCGCCACGCGGGTGTCCAGCGAGATGCGGCCGGCGTCGGCCAGGCTCAGCACATGGGCCACCAGCATCGATTTGAAGGTGCTGCACATCGGGAAGCGCTCGTCCTGGCGATGCCCGCCGATGCGACGGCCGCTGCCGGTGTCGAGCACGGTCACGCCC
The DNA here is from genome assembly GCF_056854535.1 of Stenotrophomonas sp. STEN054. Taxonomy (NCBI): domain Bacteria; kingdom Pseudomonadati; phylum Pseudomonadota; class Gammaproteobacteria; order Lysobacterales; family Lysobacteraceae; genus Stenotrophomonas; species Stenotrophomonas sp. STEN054. The sequence continues at coordinate 27,936 of NZ_JBXFWG010000011.1, forward strand.
AGGCGGCCACCACTGGCTTTTTCCAGCGCGGCGAAATCGGCGGCGCTGGCAATCGCGGCAGGCGCACCCGGCGCGGGGCCAGCGGCCCGCGCCAATGCGGGTGCGAGCAGGGAGGATGCGAGGGCGGCACCACTGAACTGCAGGAATCGACGGCGGGCGTGCATGGCGGGCTCCGATAAACGAGACCCGATTATTGGAAGCCCGCTGCCCCGCCACCAGCGGCAATTTTCAGGGGCAGGCATGAATTTCATTCATGCCTTTCGCTAACAGACCTCTGCCATGGCGAGGGCGTGACTGGTCACGCTAGGATCAGCCATCATCCCGCCTCACACCTGGCCATGCTGCACCCTACCCTGCCGCTCAACGCCCTGCGCGCCTTCGAGGCCGCCGCCCGGCACCAGAACTTCACCCGCGCGGCCCTGGAGCTGTGCGTCAGCCAGGCCGCACTCAGCCACCAGATCCGTGGGCTGGAAGACCGGCTGGGCATCCGCCTGTTCCACCGCCTGCCGCGCGGGGTGGCCCTGACCGACGAGGGTGCGGCGCTGTTCCCGGTGCTCAATGAATCCTTCGAACGCATCTCGGCCAGCATCGCCCGCTACACCGGCGGTCCGGCGCGGGAAGTGCTGACCCTGGGCGTGGTCGGCACCTTCGCCACCGGCTGGCTGCTGCCGCGGCTGGCGGCCTTTGAAGCGGCGCACCCGGATATCGAGCTGCGCCTGCAGACCCACAACAACCGCATCGACCTGGCCGGCGAAGGCCTGGACCTGGCGATCCGCTTCGGTGACGGTGATTGGCAGGGCCAGGCCTGCACTGCGATCCTCGATGCGCCGTTCGCGCCCTTGTGCGCACCCGCGCTGGCGCGACGGCTGAAGCAGCCGCGCGACCTGGGCACGGTGCCGCTGCTGCGTTCGTACCGCAGCGATGAGTGGCCGCGTTGGCTGCAGACGGCCGGGGTGAGCGGCGTGGAAGCACGCGGCCCGGTGTTCGATTCGTCGCTGACCGTGGCGATGGCCGCGGCCGGTGGCGCCGGCGTGGCCCTGCTGCCGCTGCGCATGTTCGAACAGGAACTGGCCGAAGGCCGCCTGCTGCAGCCGTTCACGACCACAGTGGAACTGGGCCGCTACTGGCTGACGCGGCTGCGCTCACGCGCCGAACGCGAACCCGCCCGCCGCTTCCGCGAATGGCTGCAGGCGCAGGGGTGATATAGAGCCGAGCCTACGCTTGGCTGCTTCATGTGCCATGCCCGGCGAGCGCAGCGGGTGGCAAAGCCGCCGGGCATGGCCCGGCGCTACCGCTGCAATCACGACTCCAGCAGCTCCATCCACGCGGCTTCGGCTTTTTCCAGCTGCGCGGCGGTGGTTTCGCGGTCGCGGCCGAGCACGGCCATGCGGGTGGCATCGGCGTAGTTGGCCGGGTCGGCCAGCTGGCGGTCGAGCTCGGCCAGGCTGTTTTCCAGCTCGGACACCTTGGTTTCGGCCGCGGCCAGCTTGTGCGGGTTGGCCGGCTTCTTCTGCACCACCTGCGCTACCGGGACGGTCTTGACCACCGCCGGCTCTTCCACCTGCTCCATGCGCGCCTTGGTGCCCTGCGCCTGCGGACGGGTACGCAGCCAGGCGGCGTAGGCATCGAGGTCGCCGTCGAACGGCTCGACCACGCCATCGGCCACGCGCCAGAAGGTGTCGCAGACCAGGCCGATCAGGTGGCGGTCATGCGAGACCATCACGATCGCACCGTCGAAATCAGCCAGCGCTTCGGCCAGCGCTTCGCGCATTTCCAGATCAAGGTGGTTGGTCGGTTCGTCGAGCAGCAGCACGTTCGGCTGCTGCCAGGCGATCAGCGCCAGCGCCAGGCGCGCGCGCTCGCCACCGGAGAAGCCGTCGACCGGCTCGAACGCGCGGTCACCGGGGAAGTTCCACTTGCCGAGGAAATCGCGGAACGACTGGTTCGGCGCATCCGGGGCGATCTCGCGGAAGTGCTCCATCGGCGACTGGCCTTCGTGCAGCGATTCCACCGTGTGCTGGGCGAAGTAACCGATCTTCAGGTCCGGGTGCGCCGAGCGCTCGCCGGCAATCGGCATCAGCTCACCCACCAGGGTCTTCACCAGGGTGGTCTTACCCGCGCCGTTGGGGCCGAGCAGGCCGATACGCTGGCCGGCTTCCAGGCCGAAGCCGACGTTGTGCAGGATCACCGCATCGGCGCCGTAGCCGGCCTCGACGTGGTTCAGGCGAATGAGCGAGAACGGCAGTTTTGCCGGCGGGGCGAACTCGATGCGGAACTCGCGCTCGGCACGCACCGCTTCGGTACCGGCCAGCTTGGCCAGGCGCTTCATGCGGCTCTGCGCCTGCGCGGCCTTGCTGGCCTGCGCCTTGAAGCGGTCGATGAAGCTCTGCAGGTGGGCGCGCTCGGCCTGCTCCTTCTCGTGCGCGATCTGCTGCTGGCGCAGCTGTTCGGCGCGCTGCCGCTCGAAATCGGTGTAGCCGCCCGGGTAGAGCTTGGCGCCGCCACCGTGCAGGTGCAGGGTGTGGGTGGCCACGTTGTCGAGGAACTCGCGGTCATGCGAGATCAGCAGCAGGGTGCCGGGGTACTTCAGCAGCCACTGTTCCAGCCAGTACACCGCGTCCAGGTCGAGGTGGTTGGTCGGTTCGTCGAGCAGCAGCAGGTCGCTGGGCATCATCAGCGCGCGCGCCAGGTTCAGGCGCACGCGCCAGCCGCCGGAGAACGAGGACACCGCGCGGTGGTGGGTCTCGGCCGGGAAGCCCAGGCCGTGCAGCAGCTTGCCGGCGCGCGCTTCGGCGTCGTAGGCGTTCAGCTCGGCCATGCGCGTATGCGCCTCGGCCACGGCTTCCCAGTCCTCGCGGGCGGTGGCATCAGCCTCGGCGGCCAGCACCGCGGCCACCTCGGTATCGCCGCCCAGCACGAAGCTCAGCGCCGGGTCGGGCAGCGACGGGGTTTCCTGGGCGACGCTGGCGATGCGCACCTTGCCGGGCAGATCGACGTCACCCTTGTCCGCCTCCAGCTCGCCCTTCACCGCCGCGAACAGGCTGGACTTGCCAGCACCGTTGCGGCCGACCACACCCACCCGGTAACCGGCGTGCAGGGTCAGGTCGACATTGGACAACAGCAGCCGCTCGCCGCGGCGCAAGGCGAAATTACGAAGCGAAATCATGGGGGAAGGGGTCCATATAACCAAATGGAATGTGCTGGTGAGCACTGTTCCTGCGACGCAATTCTAGCGTTAACGAATACTTGACGCGCCCCGGGAAGCGACGCGGTCGCTCCACATCTCTCCCTCGTCGAGTCCGCGCGCCTCCCGGGCCCCTCCCCCGCCAATGCCCGCCACAGCTAAATGCTTGCTTTTGCAACGTTTTTTCACATGACGCGCATTTGACAGCTGCTTAAATTCCCGTTAATTGCTGTATTGCGCACCGCAACAACCGTCGTCCGCCTCACCCCCGTGATGTCGATTCCGGTGCCAGTTCCCGCCAACCGGAGCCCCACCCCGATGAACCGCAAGACCAGCCTGATCGCCGCCGCCATCGCTGCCGCACTCGGTGGCGCTTCGTTCGCCGCTGCTGCCCAGCAGACCGGCACCGCCGCCAACACCCTCGACACGGTGATCGTCACCGGTACCCGCGTGGCCGACCGTACGGTCGCCGAGTCGCAGTCGCCGATCGACATCATCACCCCGGAAATCCTGCAGTCCACCGGTTCCGGCGAACTGGCCACCGCGCTGTCGCGCGCCCTGCCCTCGCTGAACTTCCCGCGCCCGGCCCTGACCGACGGCACCAGTGGCGTGCGCCCGGCGCAGCTGCGCGGCCTCTCGCCCGACCAGGTGCTGGTGCTGGTGAACGGCAAGCGCCAGCACACCTCGGCGATGATCAACGTCAACGGCACCATCGGCCGTGGCTCCTCGGCGGTGGACATCAACGCCATCCCGATCGCCGCCATCGAGCGCGTGGAAGTGCTGCGTGACGGCGCCTCGGCCCAGTACGGCTCGGACGCCATCGCCGGCGTCATCAACATCGTGCTGAAGGGCAGCGGCAGTGGCGGCAGCCTGGCCGTGGACTACGGCCAGTACTCGGCCGGTGACGGCAACAAGTACCAGCTCTCCGGCGACACCGGCGTCGAGTTCGCCAACGGCCGTGGCCGCGTGCACGTGGCCGGCCAGATCAGCCAGCAGGACGAAAGCAACCGCGCCGGCCCCTACCGCGGTACCACCCCGAACACCGGCAATTTCCCGGCCATCGGTGAAACCACCTTCGTCGTTGGCGACCCGCGCGTGGATGCCACTGCGGCCTCGGCCAATGCCAGCTTTGATTTCAGCGACCACGTCACCGGCTACGCCAGCGCGCTGCTCAGCAATCGCGACATCACCTCGTTCGCGTTCTACCGCTCGCCCAACCACAGCGGCCAGACCGCGCTGCTGTCGCAGATCTACCCGGACGGCTACGTGCCGGAGATCAACCAGTACTCGAAGGACCGCTCGCTGGTGGCAGGCGTCAAGGGCAGCACCGACAGCGGCTGGACCTGGGACCTGAGCCTGAACCACGGTGAGAACACCCTCGACTTCAACACCCGCAACAGCATCAACTACAGCCTGGGCACCACCAGCCCGAGCTCGTTCTACGACGGCACGCTGAAGTACCAGCAGGACATCTTCAATGCCGACTTCACCAAGTCGCTGGACTGGGGCCTGGCCTACCCGGTCACCCTGTCCCTCGGTGGTGAATACCGCAAGGAAAAGTGGGACCAGAATCCGGGCGAACTGAACTCCTACACCGGCACCGGTGCGCAGGGCTTCGCCGGCTTCACCCCCACCAATGAAGTGCACGCCGACCGCCACAACTACGCGGTCTATGCCGGCCTGGAAGCAGACCTGACCGACAAGTTCTCCGCCGGCGTGACCGGCCGCTACGAGGATTACTCGGACTTCGGCGACCGCTTCTCCGGCAAGCTGTCGGCGCGCTATGCCTTCACCGACAAGGTCGCGCTGCGTGCCACCGCCTCCAGCGGTTTCCGCGCCCCGTCGCTGGCCCAGCAGGGTTACCAGGCGGTGACCAGCCAGTTCACCAACGGCGTGTTCGTCGAACGCGGCACCTTCCCCACCACCAGCCAGGCCGCACAGGCGCTGGGCGCATCCCCGCTGAAGGCGGAAACGTCCACCTCCTACAGCCTGGGCCTGGTGCTGCAGCCGGTGGACCGCCTGTACATCACCGTCGATGCCTACCAGATCGATATCGACAACCGCATCGCGCTGTCGTCCAGCATCACCACCAACGCCGCCACCAGCGCACTGCTGGGCACGCTGGGCCTGCCGCAGGTGACCGCGTTCTCCTACTTCACCAACGGCCTGGACACCCGCACCCGCGGTGTTGATTTCGTCTCCAGCTACACCGTGCCGTTCGCCGCCAGCAGCCTGGAGCTGACCGCGGCCTACAGCTACAACGAGACCGAAGTGCAGCGCGTGGGCGGCACCCCGGCCGTGTTCGGCACCCTGGGCCTGACCCAGTCGCTGATCGGCCGTGATGAGATCGGCCGCATCGAGGACAGCTACCCGCGCGACAAGACCGTGCTGAGCGGCACCTGGCGCTCGGACCACTGGGAGTTGGGCCTGGCCGCGACCCGCTACGGCGAATTCACCGTGCGCAACTCGGCCACCGCCCTGCGCGACCAGACCTACGGTGACAAGTGGGTGCTGGACGCCTCGGTGAGCTACAAGCCGAGCAGTAACTGGACCCTGACCCTGGGCGCGGACAACCTGCTGGACGAGTACCCGGACCGCACCGAAGACCTGCAGAACTCGACCTTCGGCATGCTGCCTTACAGCAACTACTCACCGTTCGGCTTCAACGGCGCGTATGTCTACGGGCGCATCAAGTACAACTGGTAAGCGGTAACGGGCATCTCGCTGGTAGTGCCGGCCGCTGGCCGGCCGACCCTTGCCGTATCTGGAGGAGAGCCCCTTCTTGTTGAAGGGGCGCGCCGACGGCGGGGGTAGAGGAGAAATGCGTGGGCAAACCCGCCGGCCGCGGCACGTGGCCGGCGGGTTTGCCGTATCTGGCCTCATCGGTGAAAATCGGGACATCCCCCCGATTTCCTGCGAGTGCCGATGCACCATGACACCGACCTGATCAACATCGTGGCCGTTGGCCTGGGGCTCGCCTTCATCTTCGGCGCGCTGGCCAACAAGCTGCGCTTGTCTCCTCTGGTCGGGTACCTGGTGGCTGGCATCTGCGTCGGCCCGTTCACCCCCGGCTTCGTCGCCGACCAGGCGCTGGCCAACCAGCTGGCCGAACTGGGCGTGATGCTGCTGATGTTCGGCGTCGGCCTGCACTTCTCGCTGAAGGACCTGATGGCGGTGAAGGCCATCGCCATCCCCGGTGCCATCGGCCAGATCGCCGTGGCCACCCTGCTGGGCTGGGGCGTGGCCTGGCTGATGGGCTGGCCTGCCCTGCACGGGGTCATCTTCGGTTTCTCGCTGGCCACCGCCAGTACCGTGGTGCTGCTGCGTGCGATGGAAGAACGTCGCCTGCTGGAAACCATGCGCGGCAAGATCGCGGTAGGGTGGCTGATCGTCGAGGACCTGGCCTGCGTCCTGGCACTGGTGATGATGCCGGTGCTGGCTGGCGTGTTCGGGCCCGATGCAGCCAAGGAGACCCATACCGTCGGCAGCGTGCTGGCTGACATCGGCTGGACCTTCGTGCAGCTGGGCCTGTTCGTGGCGGTGATGCTGGTCGTCGGCCGCCGGGTCATCCCGTGGATCCTGGAGCGCATCGCCGGTACGGGTTCGCGCGAGCTGTTCACCCTGTCGGTGCTGGCCATCGCACTGGGCGTGGCGTTCGGCTCGGCCATGCTGTTTGGCGTGTCCTTCGCGCTGGGCGCGTTCTTCGCCGGCATGCTGCTCAACGAATCCGAGCTGAGCCACAAGGCCGCCACCGATTCGCTGCCGCTGCGCGATGCATTCGCGGTGCTGTTCTTCGTCTCGGTGGGCATGCTGTTCGACCCCAACATCATCGTGCAGCACCCGTGGCAGGTGCTGGCGACGGTGGCCATCATCATGTTCGGCAAGTCGGCGGCGGCGTTCTTCATCGTGCGCGCCTTTGGCCACCCCACCAGCACCGCGCTGACCATCTCGGCCAGCCTGGCGCAGATCGGAGAATTCGCCTTCATCATCGCCGGCCTGGGCGTGGCGCTGCAGATCCTGCCCAAGGAAGGCCAGTCGCTGGTGCTGGCCGGCGCGCTGGTGTCGATCATGCTGAACCCGCTGGTATTCGGCCTGCTGGATCGCTGGCAGGCCAGGCAGGAGCAGTCGCCGCAGGCGGCCGAGCCCGAAGAGGCCACCGGGCCCTCGCGCGACCTGCATGGCCACGCCATCGTGATCGGCTACGGCCGCGTGGGCAGCGAGCTGGCGCAGGTGCTGCGCGACCGTGGCGTGCCGGTGCTGGTGATCGATGACAACAAGGAACATGTCGAGCAGGCGCATGCCAAGGGCCTGGCGGCGATCCGCGGCAGCGCGGCGGCCGACCGGGTGCTGGCCGAGGCCCATCCGGAGCGCGCGAAGATCGCGGTGCTGGCCATTCCGCAGCCACTGGAAGCCGGTGAGGCGCTGGCCAAGCTGCGGGCGATCAACCCGGACCTGACCCTGCTGGCGCGGGCGCACAGCGATGCGGAAGTGAAGCATCTGCTGGAACACGGTGCCGATGGCACGGTGATGGCCGAGCGCGAGCTGGCGTATTCGCTGGCGGAGATGATCATGTCGACGCCGCCGTACCGCAATCTGGGGCAGCACAGCATCCCGGTGGTGTAACGGCTGTTGGCAGGTGTCGACCTTGGTCGACACAAAAAAAAATCCCCGGCGGGCCCGCACCCGTCGGGGATTCGTCTTGCTGGAGTTGCCAGTTCTGCCACGCCTTGGAGAGGCAGTTCCACCGTAACCCATCCTGCCCCGCGTGGTGATGGTCGCTGGCGATGACGACCAAGCCTGCAGCTATCAGGCCGCCGCCAGCGCCTGCTCCAGGTCGGCGCGCAGGTCGCCGATGTGTTCGATGCCGATCGACAGCCGCACGGTGTCTTCGCTGACGCCGGCACGTGCCAGTTCGTCGGCATCCAGCTGGCGATGCGTGGTCGAGGCCGGATGCGTGGCCAGCGATTTCGCGTCTCCCAGGTTTACCAGCCGGGTAAACAGCTTCAGCGCATCCAGGAAGCGCGCACCGGCCTCACGGCCGCCGGGCAGGCCAAAGGTCAACACGCCGGAGCCGTGCCCGCCCAGGTAGCGCTGCGCGGCGGTATGTTCTGGGTCGTCGGCGAGGCCGGCGTAACGCACCCAGGCCACCTTGGCGTGCGCCTGCAGGTACTGCGCCACCGCCAGTGCGTTGGCGTTGATCCGCTCCATGCGCAGGGCCAGGGTTTCGATGCCCTGCAGGATCAGGAAGGCGTTGAACGGCGACAGTGCGGCGCCGGTATTGCGCAGCGGCACCACCCGCGCACGGCCGATGTACGCCGCCGGGCCGAGCGCTTCGGTGTAGACCACGCCGTGGTAACTGGGGTCGGGTTCGTTCAAACGGGCGAAGCGTTTGCGCTGCGCGGCCCAGTCGAAACGGCCCGAGTCGACGATCGCGCCGCCCAGGCTGGTGCCGTGGCCGCCGAGGTACTTGGTCAGCGAATGCACCACGATGTCGGCGCCATGCTCGAACGGGCGCAGCAGGAACGGCGTGGCCACGGTGTTGTCGACGATCAACGGCACGCCGACCGCATGCGCCACCTCGGCGATCGCGGCGATGTCGGTGACGTTCCCGCGTGGGTTGCCGATGGATTCGACGAACACGGCCTTGGTGCGTTCGTCGATGAGCGCGGCGAACGCAGCGGGGTCCGCCGGATCGGCAAAGCGCGCGGTGATGCCGTACTGCGGCAGGGTGTGCGCCAGCAGGTTGAGGCTGCCGCCGTACAGCGCGCTGGCCGCTACGATGTTGTCCCCGGCCTCGGCAATGGTCTGGATGGCGTAAGTGATGGCCGCCTGTCCCGAGGCCAGAGCCAACGCACCGATGCCGCCTTCCAGCGCGGCCAGGCGCTGTTCCAGCACGTCGGTGGTGGGGTTCATGATGCGGGTGTAGATGTTGCCCGGCACCTTCAGGTCGAACAGGTCCGCACCGTGCTGGGTGTCATCGAAGGCATAGGCCACGGTCTGGTAGATCGGCACCGCCACCGCACGTGTGGTCGGGTCGGGACGATAGCCGCCGTGCACGGCCAGGGTTTCCAGTTGCCACTGCGGGTCACTCATCGTACCTGACTCCATCCGGGAAACGGCCACCATAGGGCAGCCGTGTCGCGCGGGTCAGTCCCACTGGCAATCAGGCCCTTACTGCGGGTTATCAGCGGCCGTCGCCCGGGCACGCAGGCCCCTCGCCGCTACCGCACAACATCACGCCACTGAGCCACTTCACCCAGGTCACGACGTCAGCTTCCTTCACCTCGGTACGGAACGCCTTTTGCACGGTATAGAAGCCCTCCTGGCCCTGGATGCCCTTGATCCAGGAGGTTTCAGGCTTGCCGGTGGCGGGGTTGAGCGGGCAACTGAGCATCAGCACCGCCATCGGACGACCGTGTTCTTCGCCCTCACGCAGCCAGTTTGCCTGCGTGTTCGGACAGGCACCGCGCCAGCCGGCTTCCATGATGCCCAGGAATTCGCGCGGCGAAACCGATGCGGAGCCCGGCGCGATGTTGACCGTAATCATGTCGGTCCAGGCTTCCACCGTCTGTCCCTCAGGCACGAACTCGGTGATGTCGCCGGTCTTCGGATCGGATGCCTCGAAAGCTTTGACGTAGCCCTCGAACCTTGGCATCAGCACCTGTTCGCTGCTGGCTGCCATCGCAGTGGCGGTGATCAGGCTCAAGGCCAGGGCAAGACACAACGGGACCGCGCGAAACTTCTTCATGGAACTCCTTCTCCTGGTAAGCGGCAACTGCATGGGACGCGCACAGCATGAAGCCATTTGGAATGTTCGCCGAGCCGTATGCGACAACCCGTGAGTGTCTGTGACGTATTCGCACGACAAGCGTCTTGCCCGAAATCAGTTACAACGTTAAAAGTGAGATTTTCGTCACTCAATTGAGTGTAGACGTGTATTGATTTGAATTCCGCCCATCCGCAGCCGTATCGTAGAAGCATTCAAGGATGCTGGGTCGATTGATGATGGATCGGTTGATGATGGAAAGGCAGTCGGCCAGGTCACGGGTGGTTTCCCATGCGCTCTGCCCCCTGTTGCTGGCATTGCTGCCGCTGCTGACGGCGTGTGGGATCAAGGAGCGCGAGCCGCCGCCCTATGAGGCCAATCCTTCGCCCAAGGAAGCGTATGAGGTCGTCATCACGACGCATGATGCGCCTGAAGAAATGTTCATCACCGCGACGTCCGTGGACTTTGAGATTGCAGACGAAGCTTGCCTCCCGCCTATCGACAACGTCGAGGGCGTGAGATATGGGCTCGAGAAGTACTCGCTTCCCATCCAGCTAACCCGACTGGATTCCACAACATTTGCAGGGGTGTACTACCGCGACGGATTGAAGGTCGCGAACTATTTTGGGCGGGGCGATTGCAAGTGGAAGTTCACAGGCATCAATGCAAATCTGAGAATGCCCTCTACCGGCAAGCTCATCTACTTTTCAATCGGCGCCACTCCGGAGACGGGTGCGCAAACAAGATTCGCAGAAAAGTCGATTAAGCCGGTATTCGATGATGGGCAGGCACACCCGGCGGCAGCCTTCTCGCAAGAGCGATTCGAGCGTGAAATCCCGACGTCTGATAAGGACAATTTCTTCTCGTACACCATCTCGATCAATACAAGGAAGTATGAAAAATGAGCAGATCAGCAAGCGCCGATCTGGCAATGGCTGTCTATGACCCACCGCCGCGCAAGGCCGACGGAACGCCAGGAACGGTGAAGGCGGGCAAGGATGGGCAAGAGCGATACGAGGTCGTCAGGCAGGTTGATATGCCCAACGGCTACCAGGGATACATTTACAGGAACATGGACACTGGCGATTACGTCGTTGCCCATCGCGGCACCGAATTCGACCGTGAGTTGCTGATGGATGGCGCGGTCGATCTCGGCATGGTCACTACGCGATTTAATGCTCAAGTAAAGGATGCTTTGGAGCTGACACGACAGGCCAAGGAAATGGCCGAACGAGATGGCACCAAACTCTCGGTGACCGGCCACTCGCTCGGCGCTTGCATGGCACAAGTCACCGGACATCATTACAACATCCCGGGCGAAGGATTCAATCCGTATGGCGCGGCCAGCCTGGGCTATCGCATCCCGAGTGGCCAGCCTGCGAATGCGGCCCCCTTCGTCAATCATGTCACCGCCGGTGACTTCGTCAGCGCGGCAGGCAAGCATTACGGAAGCGTCGAGATGTATGCCGCGCCCGGAGAGCTCACCCTATTGCGCAATGCGGAGCTTGCTTCCCGCTTGGCCGGCGGAATAGGCAGCACAGGTGGCAACCCACTGCCGGCGCTCGCTCTGTCCGATTCGCACCGGATGAAGCATTTTGTAGATCGCGTCGAGAATGGCGTCGAAATCAAGTCTGTACTGGATGACCCTTCGGCGCGGATCACTGATCCCGAAGATCAGCGAAGGGTCGATGCCTATCGAACAAGCATCCATCAGGTGCGCGCCACCGCGACGGTGATTACCCGTGGCTCCCCCGGTCTGGTGCTGGACGCCGTGGACAAGCTCCGTGGCCTGGACGAACCCGGTGCCTACGCCGAGCGCCAAGCGGAGGCAGCAAGACTTGCCGCGCATCCGTTCAATCCGGCCGAGCAACGGAATGCGCCGGGCTCCCACGGCGGACCGCTACGCGAGCAGCCAGAGTTCCAGACGCCCTCCCCCTTGGGCCAGCGCTTGAATGAACTGCTCAACGCCGACCCCGACCGCTTCAAGGTCCTCAACCAGCAGCTGTCCACGCTCAATGCTGGCCAGGTGCTGGACCAGCAGGCGCAGTCCCAGGTGAATGCCGAGGACCAGGCGCGCGCGCACAGCCAGGAGCAGGCCGCCCAGCAGGCCGCACAACAGGAACAGACAGCCTCGGCCATGCGCCGTTGACCTACCGGAGACACCCTCATGGATGAACGCGAACTGGAAGATCTGATCAGCAAGACCGCCTTGCTGATGGAGCGCTACCAGCGGATGTGCACGGACATGGGCCAGCAGCAATCGCAGCTGGCGGCCGCGTTGAATGGGCTTGCACAATCACTGCCTGCGCAGTTCAGAGCCAGCGCCGATGCTGCCGTGGCTGGGTTGAGCCGGGACAGCACAGCGGCCGTCAAGCAGGCATTGCTCGCGCCGGTAAGCGCCTATGAGCAGCAACTGGCGGCATCGACCAAGGGCGTGGGCCGCAGCACCGAAGCACTGGCTGCGGAAGTGAAGCGCTTGCAACTTGCGTCGCGCAGCGTCGTCTGGAAGACCGTGGCCACGGCCGCGACTGCCGTGGCGATCCTGCTCGGGGGTGCCGCGTGGCTGGGCGGTCAGTATCGCGCGGAGATCGAGCGCAACCAGGTCGAGGCCGCACTACTGCGTGCCTACAACCGCGCCGACGTGGTGCTGTGCGGAAAAGAACAGCTCTGCGCCAACGTCGACACCCGCAGCAAAGGCATCGGCGAGGACGGGCGCTACCGGCAGATTCGTCCCCGCCCGTAGACGGGGACGAACGCAACCGCGTCACGCCTTGGCGAACACCAGGTGGCCGCCGTCGTTGCCGACCTCGATGGTATCGCCGTTGACGAAGGCCCCCGAGAGGATCTTCTGTGCCAGCGGGTTCTCCAGCTGTGCCTGGATCGCACGCTTCAGCGGCCGCGCGCCATACACCGGATCGAAACCGACGTTGCCGAGCAGGTCGAACGCTGCATCGGACACCGCCAGCTTCAAGCCACGCTCGGCCAGGCGCCGCTCCAGGCCACGCATCTGGATGCGGGCAATCTGCTTGATCTGCTGCTTGTCCAGCGGGTGGAACACCACGATGTCGTCCAGGCGGTTGATGAATTCAGGACGGAAGTGCGCCTGCACCACGCCCATCACCGCGGCCTTCATCTGCGTGTAGGCTTCCGGGCTGTCATCGCTGCCCATGTCCTGGATCTGGTGCGAGCCCAGGTTTGAAGTCATCACGATGACGGTGTTGCGGAAGTCCACAGTGCGGCCCTGGCCATCGGTCAGGCGGCCATCGTCCAGCACCTGCAGCAGGATGTTGAACACATCCGGGTGGGCCTTTTCCACCTCGTCCAGCAGGATCAGCGAGTACGGGCGACGGCGCACGGCCTCGGTCAGGTAGCCACCTTCCTCGTAGCCCACGTAACCCGGGGGCGCACCGATCAGGCGGGCGACGCTGTGCTTTTCCATGAACTCGCTCATGTCGATGCGGATCATCGCATCGGCACTGTCGAACAGGAATTCGGCCAGCGACTTGCACAGCTCGGTCTTGCCCACACCAGTCGGGCCGAGGAACAGGAACGAGCCGCCCGGGCGATTCGGGTCGGACAGCCCGGCGCGCGAACGGCGCACCGCATCGGAGACGACCTTGATCGCTTCTTCCTGGCCGACCACGCGGTTGTGCAGCACGTCTTCCATGCGCAGCAGCTTGTCGCGCTCGCCTTCCAGCATCTTGTTGACCGGGATGCCGGTCCAGCGCGACACGACCTCGGCGATCTCCTCGTCGGTGACCTTGTCCTGCACCAGCTTGAAGTCGTTGGCATCCAGTTCCTGCGCAGCGGCCAGCTGCTTTTCCAGCTGCGGCAGCAGGCCGTACTGGATCTCGCTCATGCGGGCGAAATCCTGCCGGCGCTGCGCAGCTTCCAGATCGAGCTTCGCCTGCTCGACCTGTTCCTTGATCCTGGTCGCGCCCTGCAGCGCAGCCTTCTCCGACTTCCAGACTTCATTGAGGTCGGAGAACTCGCGCTCCAGGCCCTCGATGTCATTTTCCAGATCAGCAAGGCGCTGCCGCGAGGCATCATCCTTTTCCTTCTTCAGCATCTCGCGCTGGATCTTCAGCTGGATCACACGGCGTTCCAGGCGGTCCAGTTCCTCCGGCTTGGAGTCGATCTCCATGCGCAGGCGCGAGGCGGCCTCGTCCATCAGGTCGATGGCCTTGTCGGGCAGCTGGCGATCGGTGATGTAGCGGTTGGACAGCGTGGCGGCGGCAACGATGGCCGGATCGGTGATCTCCACGCCGTGGTGCACCGCGTACTTTTCCTTCAGGCCGCGCAGGATCGCGATGGTGTCCTCCACCGACGGCTCACCCACGAACACCTTCTGGAAGCGACGCTCGAGTGCAGCATCCTTTTCGATGTACTTGCGGTACTCGTCCAGCGTGGTGGCACCCACGCAGTGCAGCTCGCCACGGGCCAGCGCCGGCTTGAGCATGTTGCCCGCATCCATCGCGCCATCGGCCTTGCCCGCACCGACCATGGTGTGCAGCTCGTCGATGAACAGGATGATCTGCCCTTCGCTCTTGGCCAGGTCGTTGAGCACGCCTTTCAGGCGCTCTTCGAACTCACCGCGGAATTTGGCGCCGGCGATCAGCGCGCCCATGTCCAGCGACAGCACGCGCTTGCCGCGCAGGCCCTCGGGCACTTCGTCGTTGATGATGCGCTGGGCCAGGCCTTCGACAATGGCGGTCTTGCCCACGCCGGGTTCGCCGATCAGCACCGGGTTGTTCTTGGTGCGGCGCTGCAGGACCTGGATGGTGCGACGGATTTCCTCATCGCGGCCAATCACCGGGTCGAGCTTGCCGCTCTCGGCGCGCGCGGTCAGGTCGATGGTGTACTTCTCCAGCGCTTGCCGCTGTTCTTCGGCGTTTTCCGACTGCACGTTCTCGCCGCCACGCAGCTTGTCGATGGCGGTCTGCAGGCGCGCCTTGTCGGCGCCGGCGGCGCGCAGCGCCATGCCCAGCGTGCCGCTGTCTTCCAGCGCAGCCAGCACGAACCACTCGCTGGCGATGAAGGCATCGCCGTTCTGCTGGGCCAGCTTGTCGGTGTGGTTGAGCAGGCGTCCGAGGTCATTGCCCATCGACACGTTGCCGGCCTGGCCGGACACCTTCGGCAGCGCATCCAGCGCCTCGGCCAGGCGCTCGCGCAGCACCGGCACGTTCACGCCGGCCTGGGCCAGCAGCGGGCGCGTGCTGCCGCCCTGCTGGTCCAGCAGCGCGCTGAACAGGTGAACCGGTTCGATGATGCTGTTGTCGCGGCCCACGGCCAGCGACTGCGCGTCGGCCAGCGCCTGCTGGAAACGCGAAGTAAGCTTGTCCATTCGCATGGCGAATCCTCATCGGTCATCAGTGCCGGCCGCGCCGGCGATGCAGGGAAGATGCGGTTGCCCCACCCGGTTTCAAGGGTGGCTGCGACTGGGCATCCGAGCCGTTCAAGCAGCATCCAGCATGACCGATGGGGTGTTGGCGGAGCGTTGATCTGGATCAGACGCCCCGGCGACCCGCATGCGGCTAGCGGGTGATCGCCCCGCGGATGGCGCGCAGCTGCTGCTTGACCAGCTTTTGCTGGTCCGCATTCAGCCGCAGCAGGGCCTTCTGCCCCACCGAGCGCGACTGCAGATCCGGGTCGGCAAAGCGGTAGCGGCCCCGCTCATCACGCACCACCGCCAGCGGACGCGCCGGCTCCGGGGTCTGCAACAGATGATCGATTACCGCCACCAGGCGGTCGTTGAAGTAGCCCTGCGGCCGCCCGAGGTCGACGTAGGCCTGCTGGATGAGTGGGTAGAAGCGCCTGTACGCCGCACCCGTTGCAGCAGGATCGAGCGCGGTGAACGCCTGGACGTAGGGTACATAGCGGGCCGCGTTGCCTGCGGCGATCTGCTCGCCATTCTCACCGGCTTCCACCTGCAGGCTGCCGGGCAGCGGCCGCGTGGCCAGCGCAGACGGCGGCACGCTGGTCTTGTCCAGGTTGTCCACGTGGGTGACCAGACGTTGGATCAGGTGGTCACGCAGCAGCACGGCCAGTCCACCTTCGCCATTGAACAGGCCGCTCAGTGCGGTCCATGCTGCGGTATCGCTGTCTTCCATCGTCGGCAGCGCAGGGTCGGCTGCAGCGTCGGTGTCCAGCGGATGCTGGATGGCGGCTGTCGACGACACGGGTTCAGCGGCGGGCGCTGCAGGTGGCGCAGCGGTCGAGGGCTGTGCAGCCTGCGTTGGCACCTCCACTTGATCCGCCAGACCCTGCCACTGATCGCGGAACAACCACGCCCCCGCACCGCCTACCACCACTACGCCCAATACCCAGGGCCACACTGCCTTTCCACTCTTCTGCATGATGCAGCACCTCGTTTTTCACGTGCACGATCC
Source organism: Stenotrophomonas sp. STEN054 (assembly GCF_056854535.1). NCBI lineage: Bacteria > Pseudomonadati > Pseudomonadota > Gammaproteobacteria > Lysobacterales > Lysobacteraceae > Stenotrophomonas > Stenotrophomonas sp. STEN054. The sequence goes on from NZ_JBXFWG010000011.1 coordinate 44,275, forward strand.
GAGTATGACCCGCTTCACCGCAGGCGGTTCCCCCGCTGTTTGGCCTGCGTTGTGCTTGGCATGAACGCCATGCTCACGCCTGCTTTGCGGGCGACACGCGAGGCTGCAGGAAATTCCTTGCGGAGATCGACATGCACTACGCCCTGTATTACTGGACCGGCATCCAGGGCCGTGGCGAGTTCGTACGTCTGGCATTGGAAGATGCCGGTGCCGCGTACGAAGACATGGCACGCCTCCACGGCGATGCGGTGATGGAGCCGTTCCTGCAGGGCAAGGCAGACGGCGGCCAACCCTTCGCACCGCCGTTCCTGAAAGCCGGGCGGCAGGTGATCGCACAGGTCGCGGCGATCCTGGATTTCCTCGGCCCCACGCTGGATCTGGTGCCGCAGGCTGCTTCACGGCGGATGCAGGCCCTGCAGCTGCAGTTGACGATTGCCGACCTCGTCGCCGAAGTACACGACACCCATCATCCGATTGCCGCATCGAAGTATTACGAGGACCAGAAAGCCGAGGCTCGGGCGCGCGCCACGGCGATGCGCGGCGAGCGCCTACCGAAATTCCTTGGCTATTTTGAACAGGTGATCGAAGCCAATGGTGGCCGCCACCCGCTGCGCGAGCATTCCTATGTGGATCTCTCGCTGTTCCAGCTGCTGAGCGGGCTGGATTACATGTTCCCGAAGCGGATGCAGGCCTTGTCGCCCACCCTGCCCCTGCTGCGGGCGCTGCAGGAGCGGGTGGCGAAGCGGCCGAACATCGCGGCGTACCTGGCCTCGGAGCGGCGGCTGGCATTCAACACCAACGGCATCTTCCGCCATTACCCCGAACTGGACGGGGCCACCTGACGCCCGCCATGGCCCCTCAATGTCCGGCGTCAGCCAACGGCTGCACCGGCTGCTTCTGCAGCGACAGCAGCCCCAGCAGTACGGCCAGCGCCACGTAGGCACCCGTGAACTGCCAGCTGATGATGCGCGCCAGACCCTGCAGATCCCACGGCAGGTAGATGCCACCGCGCGGGTCGACCGAGTGGATCAGGCCGAACAGGGTCAGCACCGCCGCCACCAGCAGGAAGCCGCAGGCGCGGCGCAGGCGGCCATCGACCATCGCCGACACCGTGGCGATCCACAGCATCGAGGTGATGATGAAGCCGTTGCCCAGCGCGAAGATCACCGCCAGTTCCGGCAGGCCGTGGCCATCGACGTGGGTCAGCAGCGCGCCCATCTGATCGGCGGGAATCCAGCCCGGCGCCTTGATGGCCAGCAGGTACGCCGCCGATGGCAGGAAGCCCAGCACCATCGCACCGGCATGCTGGCGCGGGGTGGCCTGGAAGGCCTGGGTGGTGATGTCGATGGACACGTAGACGATGATCGGCGCCAGCACCGCCAGCGGCAGCCACTGCACCAGCCCGGAGATGATGCCGAGCATGCCGCCGATGCCGACGAACAGGCCGGTCAGCAGCGTGTAGCCGCTGCGCGCGCCCATGTGCTTGTACGCCGGCTGGCCGATGTACGGCGTGGTCTGGGCGACGCCGCCACAGACGCCGGCCACCAGCGTGGCCACCGCTTCCACCAGCAGGATGTCGCGGGTACGGTAGTCATCGCCGGCCGCGCGCGCGCTCTCGGATACGTTGATGCCACCGACCACCATCAGCAGGCCGAACGGCAGCAGCAGCGGCAGGTAGGTCATCGCCGTCGGCAGGCCGTCGATGAAGCCCAGCGTGGGTAGCGGCAGCACCACCTGCGGCGGCACCCAGGCCGGCACCTGGAAGCCCGGCACGCCCAGCCCCGCCAGGCCGAGGCCGTAGTAGAGGACGGTACCAAACACGAAGGCCAGCAGCACGCCCGGGCCACGAATCGGCAGCTTGCCCTTGGCGATCAGCACGTACAGCAGCAGGCCCAGGGTGGTGAAACCGACCAGCGGCGAACGCAGGGTTTCCAGCAGCGGCAGCAGGCCCATCAGCACCAGGGCGATGCCGGCGATGGAGCCCAGCAGCGCCGCACGCGGCAGTGCGCGGGTCACCGCTTCCCCGAAGAAGGACAGGATCAACTTCAGCATGCCCATGATGACCAGCGCTGCCATGCCCAGCTGCCAGGTGGCGATGGCCGCAGCGTGCGGGTCCATGCCCTGCTGCTTGAAGGCGACGAAGGCCGGGCCAAGCACCAGCAAAGCCATGCCGATGCTGGTCGGCGCGTCCAGGCCCAGCGGCATGGCGGTGACATCATCGCGGCCGGTACGCGCGGCCAAGCGGCGCGCCATCAGGGTGTAGAGCAGGTTGCCGACCAGCACACCGAAGGCGGTGCCGGGAAACATGCGGCCAAACACCACGTCGGCGGGGAACTGGAACATTCCGATGAGGGCCATGGCGATGAAGCCAAGGATGGAGAGGTTGTCGACGACCAGGCCGAAGAAGCCATTGAAATCGCCGGCGACGAACCAGCGGCGTGGTGCGGCGGGAGCGGGAGCGGACATGGAAGGGGCGATGGCGGTGGGGACCGCCGATGGTAGGCCCAGCGGGGCCCGGGCGCCAATTCCGTCGTGGAATGATGGCTTCCAGCCAACGGCGGCGCCCCTCGTGGCTGGGTCTCGAACGGCGAACTCCGGACTGGGCCGGGCGGGATGGGCTGCGCAGGACACGCCGTAAACCCGTCCCTGGGGGGCTCGATGGCGCCATCCATGGCGCCAACGGTCCTGCGCAGCACACCCCGCCCGGTCCCTGACAGTTTCCTGCGCGTGCCAGCCACGGAAGAGAATCAAAAGATCAAAGGCAGGCTCTCGTTTTAGAGCCGAGCATGGCTCGGCTCCACAGAAGATCACTCCGATCATCCTTTCGATATCCACGCATGGCGTGGATCCACCGTGTCGACCAAGGTCGACACCTACCAGAGCAGAATGCCGTTCCGACAGATCGCGGGAAACTGTCGAAGGCGAGGTGGGTCCGGTTGAGGGGGCGTGAGCCGCATGGATGCGGCGACCGAGCTTACAGGGACGTACTTGCAGCGTCCCCCTCAACCGGACCCACCCCGCCAACCCACGGATAGCCCGCTTTTGACGTCGACGTTGATTCGGCAGGTGCAGGGCGCAGCCCTGCATCCCCCTTACTTCTTCAGGAAGTTGTCCACCAGCAGGTGCTTCACATCATCGAAGCGGCCATTCAACACCGCCTTGGCCGCATACAACGCCGTGCCCGCCACCTGCTTGGCTTCGATCTGCGGCGGCATCACCAGCTCCGCGCGGCTGGTATGCACATCCAGCAGCGCCGGGCCGCGCTGGGCCAGGAAGTCCAGCACCGCTTCCTCCAGGTCCTCGCTGCGGGTCACTGTACGGCCGTGGAAACCAATCACCTCGGCCAGGCGACCAAAATCGGGATTCTTCAGGTCGGTGTAGTTGTCCAGCAGGCCCTCCACCTTCTGTTCCAGCTCGACGAAATTCAGCGAGCCGTTGTTGAAGACCACCACCTTGATCGGCAGGTTTTCCTGCACCGCGGTCAGCAGATCGCCCAGCAGCATCGCCAGGCCACCATCGCCGGACAGCGAAATCACCTGGCGACCGGGGAAAGCCTTCTGCAGGCCCAGTGCCTGCGGCATCGCATTGGCCATCGTGCCGTGCAGCAGGCTGGTCAGGGTGCGGCGGCGGCCGTTCACCCGGATATGGCGCAGCACCCAGACCATCGGCGAGCCACCATCTGCGGTGAACAACGCATCGTCGCTGGCGTGCTTCGACAGCAGCGCCGTCAGGTGCTGCGGATGGATCAGCTCGCCTTCGCCGGGCTGTTCTTCCTGCTCGCGCTTCTGCAGCGCCTTGTCGCGGTGGGTGATGCACTCGTCGAGGAAGGTGCTGTCCTCGCGCGGCGGCAGCAGCGGCAGCAGTGCATCCAGCGTCGGTGCGATATCACCGACCACGCCCAGATTGACCGGGTGGCGGCGGCCCAGATGACTGCCATCGCGGTCGACCTGGATGATCGTCGCCTTGTCCGGGTAGAACTGGCCCCAGGCGAAGTCGGCGCCGAGCAGCAGCAGCGTGTCGCACTCCATCAGCGTGTGGAAGCCCGATTCGATGCCGAAGATGCCGGTCATGCCCATGTTGTAGGGGTTGTCCGGTTCGACGAAATCCTTGGCCCGCGACGTGTGCGCTACCGGCGCCTGCAGACGCCGGGCAAGTTCCAGCAGCTGCGCATGCCCGCCCTGGCAGCCGGCGCCGGCATAGATGCCGATGCGCTTGCCCTGGCCCAGCAGCTCGGCGATGCGCTGCAGTTCCGCATCGGAGGGGCGCAGCACCGGCTGGGTGTAGTGCACCGAGAACGGCACATCGTGCTTCACCTCGGCCTCGCTGATATCCGCCGGCAGGATGACCACCGCCACACCGCGGCGGCTGATGGCCGCCTGGCAAGCCAATGCCACCACGCGCCGCGCCTGCTCGGGGCTGTGCACCTGCTCGCAGAACACCGTGCAGCTGCCATACACCGCCTTGAAATCCACTTCCTGCGGGAATTCCATGCCCAGTTCGCTGGTGACGATCTGGCTGGCGATCAGCACCATCGGCGCACGGTTGCGGTTGCTTTCGAAGATCCCGTTGATGAAGTGCAGGCCACCGGGCCCGCAGGAACCGGCGCAGGCGGTCAGCTGTCCACTCACCAGGGAATCGGCACCGGCGGCAAAGGCAGCCACCTCTTCGTGGCGCACGTGCACCCATTCGATGTCGCTGCGATGCATCGCATCGGTCACGTGGTTCAAGGTATCGCCCACGATGCCGTAACAGCGGCGGACACCCGCCTGCTGGAGGGTGTCGATGACGATCTCTGCAACGCGCTTGCTCATGGGGGCACAGCCGGTTCGGGGGAGATACCCGAGGCTAGACCCGGCCAGGTGATGCCCCCGTGGGCAAGAAGCCGACCGCCTTGTTGAGCAAACTGCGGACCGGCGACACGTCAATCGTTGACGTTGATCCAGCCCTCGATCGCGCCCCGCTTCGGATTGCGATAGCGCAGCTTCATCCAGCCGTCCTGCGCATCCAGCATCTCCACGCGATCGCCCTGCACCAGGTAGCGCTTGGTGCTTGCCGCACCGGGCCGGTCGAACAGGAACAGGCGCGCCGGCCCCACCGTGGCCTGCTGGCCGCGCAGCGGTTCGCCACTGGCGGGCGCGCTCAGCCCATCGGCGATGGCACTTTCCAGCACGTGGCCGGATCCATCGTACGTACGCCATACCGCCAGCGGCCCCTGCTCGTCGGTCTGCTCCCACTGCAGGGCGGCATCGAGCGCATCGCCCAGCCGCAGCACGTCTTCGGAGCGGTACAGATACAACTTCGTACCGTCGAACCGATACTGATCCGTGTACCACATCGGTCCACTGCGGCAGCTGCTGGTCAGGGTGCGCGAGGCGGCGTCGACGGTCAGGCCCATCAGGCCGCCGCAGTTGTCATGCCCGTGTGTCTCGGCCTGCAGTGCGCGAAAACCGCCGCTGGCCGGGTCGAACCGATACACCGCCACCGCTTCGTTGACCATGCCGACCGGCGCCCGCGCCACCAGCTCGGGACGCCCATCGAAATCAACATCCTCGGCCGACAGCCGGGAATTGCCGTCGGCATCGGGGGCGCCCGGCAGGCTCAGCCGTCTGCCCGAGGGCAGAAGCTGCACGTCGATGCTGCCGTCCTCGGTGACCTCAGCCTGCACGCGGATGCCGGGCGAAGCTTCAAAGCGGAGCGGCGCATCGCTGTCATCGGCGTGCGCCAGCGGCACCATCGGGCCCGCCAGCAGCAGGCCAACCACGATTTCACTGTGTTTCATGGTCACTCCTGCGGCGCCACGCTGGCGCCTCCAGGTCAGAACGATACGTCAACCGCCTGCCGCGACCACAGCACCGACTGGTGCTTGGTCTGCTGCTTCCACGCCAGGCGTATCGCTTCGATGTCGGCGCGGCGCTGCGGGCTGTCTTCGTGCAGCACCACCAGCACCTTGGTGCGCAGGCGGTTGGGCGAGGCATCGCCGCGGAACAGCCACTGGCCGTAGGCATCGAACACAGTCAGGCCATCGGGGAAGCGCGGGGTCACCTCCTTGTCCAGGAACGCGCGCCACTGCGCCTCGCTGATGGTGTCGGCCTGCGGACGGTCGCCGCCCCCCTGCTCCTCGCCCACGCCGAAGTAAAGCTCGCTGCGCACCCAGCCCGTGCCGTTGGACGGCCGCGCGGCATCGCCCTGCATCTCGGCGGTGGCGGCATGGGCGCTGGGTGTCTTCGAGGACAGGCTGGCGCAGCCGCTGGTGGCCAGCAGCACGGCAAAGATCAGGCCAAGGTGTTTCATGGGGGACAGCACTCCGGGGAAGGGGTAAAAGCAGGTCGAAGGGGCACGGAGGGTACACCTGCGTTTCGGTTGCGGCTGCAACCAATAACTCATGCCGCAGGGGCTTCAGCTGATGCGATCGGAAGCGGGGCTTGCGTCACACCCCCTCCTCACGCCAAGATAATATATCGCTTCATCCGGATGGATGTAAGTGAAACCATCTCTCCCCCGCCCCTTCCCCACGTCGTCGTTGCCGGAGTCTGCATGTCCCCCCGCCTGTCCGCGTCGCCGCTCGGCCTCGCCATCGCGCTCGCCCTGCCCCCCGCCCTGGCCTCTGCCCAGGCCTCTGCCCAGGATGCTGCCACCAACCTGGACACGGTGATCGTCACCGGTACCCGCGCCGCCGACCGCACCGTGCTCGAATCCACCTCGCCGGTGGACGTGCTCACCGCCGAGGACATCCGCAAGGCCGGCGTGGTCAACGGCGAGCTGGGCAGTGCGCTGCAGGCCCTGCTGCCGTCGTTCAACTTCCCGCGCCAGTCCAACTCCGGCGGTGCCGACCACGTGCGTGCCGCGCAGCTGCGCGGCCTGTCGCCTGACCAGGTGCTGGTGCTGGTGAACGGCAAGCGCCGCCACCACACCGCGCTGGTCAACACCGACAGCAAGATCGGCAAGGGCACCACCCCGGTCGACTTCAACTCGATCCCGGTCAGCGCCATCAAGCGCATCGAAGTGCTGCGCGATGGCGCCGGCGCGCTGTACGGCTCCGATGCGGTGGCCGGCGTGATCAACGTGATCCTGGACAACGGCGGCGACGGCGGCGAGATCGAAGCCAGCTACGGTGCCAACCACACCGACCTCAAGCCGATCGGCCGCACCCTCACCGATGGCCAGGCCGGCAACATCAGCGCCAAGGTTGGCACCTCGCTGGGCGAGGATGGTGGTTTCCTGCGCGTGGGCCTGGAATACAAGAAGCGCAACGGCACCAACCGCGCCGGCTACGACCTGATCCCGCCGTGGGACCAGACCGAAGCCAATCTGGCGCTGCAGGGCCAGCGCAACTACGTGCTCGGCGATGGCGCCAGCAAGGACATCAACCTGTGGCTGAACACCGAGATCGCGGTGGGCAAGACCGCCACGTTCTATGCCTTCGGCACCTTCAACCAGCGCGATACCGAAGGCGCGAACTACTTCCGCTACCCCGACAGCGACGCCAACTGGAAGGAGGTGTACCCGAACGGTTACCGCCCGATTTCCGAAGGCGAGAACCGCGACGTGCAGGCCGTGGCCGGCGTGCGCGGCCAGTGGGGCGAGTGGAGCTATGACGGCAGCGTGGACTACGGTCAGAACGACTTCACCTACCGCCTGCGCGATTCGATCAACGCTTCGCTCGGCCCGACCAGCCCGACCCGTTTCAAGACCGCTGATTACCAGTACGCGCAGACCGTGGGCAACCTCGACCTGAGCCGCGTGTTCTCACAGAGCGACAGCATCACCCACACCCTGGGCCTGGGCGCGGAAGTGCGCCATGAGCGCTACCAGACCCGTCCGGGTGATCCGTCCAGCTACGCGGCCGGCCCGTACACCGATCGCCCGACCGGCTCGCAGGCCGGTGGCGGCCTGACCCCGCAGGATGCTGCGTCGCTGGCACGTGACGTGGCCAGTGCCTATGCCAGCCTGGCCAGCCAGTTCGGCGACCACTTCTCCACCGACCTGGCCGCACGCTACGAGCACAGCGACGACTTCGGTGGCGAGCTGACCGGCAAGCTGGGCCTGCGCTACGAGTTCACCCCGGCCTTCGCCCTGCGCGGTGCCATCTCCAACAATTTCCGCGCGCCGTCGCTGGCGCAGATCGGCTACGAATCCACCTCCACCGGCTACAACGCCGCCGGCCAGCTGGTGCAGGGCCGCCTGCTGTCGGTCAACAACCCGATCGCCCGCGGCCTCGGCGCGCAGGACCTGAAGCCGGAGAAGTCGCTGAACACTTCGCTGGGCTTCACCAGCCGCATCGGGGAGCACTTCGACCTGTCGCTGGACTTCTTCCAGATCGACATCGACGACCGCATCGCGCTGTCGGAAAGCATCACCGGCGATGCACTGACCGACTTCGTGGCCGCCAACTACGGCGTCACCGGCCTGCAGAGCGCCAGCTTCTTCGTCAACGCCGCCGACACCCGCACCCGCGGTGCCGAGCTGGTGACCAACTGGCGCCAGGCGCTGGGCGATGGACAGCTGCTGCTGACCGGCACCTACGCCTACACCAGGACAACGCTGAAGAACGTGCTGGCCACCCCGGCCCAGCTGCGGGCGCTGGACGCGGACTACGTGCTGTTCGGCATCGAAGAAACCAACACGCTGACCGACGCGACCCCGCGTACCCGTGCCAGCCTGTCGGCCGCCTGGAGCAACGACCACTGGTCGCTGAGCAGCCGCGTGAACCGCTACGGCAGTGCCACCCGCGTGTTCAACTTCGGTGATGGCTACATCCCGCGCCAGACCTACCAGGCGGAGTGGCAGCTGGATGCCGAAGTGGAATACCGCTTCAACAAGCAGTGGAGCGTGGCCATCGGCGGGCAGAACCTGACGGACAACTATCCGGACAAGTCCAACGAGGACATCTACTACTACGGCAACCTGCCGTACGACGTGCTGTCGCCGATCGGCAGCAACGGCGCGTACTACTACGGCCGCGTGCGTTACACGTTTTGACCGCCCTCGGTGGGTGCGGGCCGTTGGCCCGCACTGCCTTCGGCGCCGACCAACGGTCGGCACCTACCGATATCATGGTCGCTGCGAAACCCACCTCCTCGGGTGGGTGCGGACCGTTGGTCCGCACTGCCCCTTCGTGCCGACCAAGGGTCGGCACCCACCGGTTGGCAGTGGTCGGCACCCACCGAACGATGATCGGCATCCCCGACGAGTTGTCGCCCCGCCTCGACCTGCCCTACACGCCGCTGCTGGCAAGCTGGTCGGTATGGCTGAATCGCTCCCCCTGCGTCCGCCACCGCCATTGCTGGACGACGCCTGTGCGCTGTTCCTCGATGTCGACGGCACCCTCATAGAATTCGCTGCGCGCCCGGATGCCGTGCAGCTCCTGCCGGATGTGCGTGAAGCCATCGGCCGTATCAGTGATCGCCTCGAAGGCGCAGTGGCTCTCGTCAGTGGCCGCCCACTGGAACAGCTGGACCAGCTGTTCGCCCCCCTGCAGCTGCCGGCCGCTGGCCTGCACGGCCACGAGCTGCGTGCCCAGGACGGGCGCGTGCTGCGTGAAGAACAGGACGACGACACGGCCGAATGGCTGCATGCCCTGCACCAGCAGGCCATGCGCTTCGCCCATGGTTACCCCGGCGTGCTGGTGGAGGAAAAAGGCGCTGGCCTGGCCCTGCACTGGCGCGGCGCACCGGATGCCGGCAAGGAGGTACGCACCTTTGCCGAAAGGCATGCCCGCGGCCGGCCAAGCTATCGGCTGCAACCCGGCGATCACGTGATTGAATTCGTGCCCGTCGGCACCGACAAGGGCCGCGCCGTGCGCCGGCTGATGCAGTACCTGCCCTTCCGTGGCCGCCTGCCCGTATTCCTTGGAGATGACCTCACCGATGAGTTCGGCTTCGAGGCCGCCAACGGACAGCACGGCTGGAGCGTGCTGATCGGCGAACGTGAACCCAGCGCGGCGGTGTTCGCACTGCCCGACATACGCAGCGTGCACGCCTGGCTGCGTGAGAATGCGTACTGACCCGGCCACCCCACGGCCGCAACCGAGATGTACCGCGTGATGACCCAACCCGATCTTGATCTGGGCGTGGTCGGCAACGGCAGCTTCGGCGCCCTGATCGACAAACATGCCCGCGTTGTCTGGAGCTGCCTGCCCACCTTCGACGGCGATCCCACCTTCTGTGCCCTGCTCGGTCCCAACCAGCAGACCGGCGGCGACTTCGCCATCGAGCTGGAAGACTTCGCCCGCAGCGAGCAGGAATACCTGACCAACACCGCGATCCTGCGCACCGTGCTGCACGACAGCCACGGCGGTTCGCTGGAAATCCTCGATTTCGCCCCGCGCTGGCGACAGAACGACCGCTTCTACCGTCCGGTCAGCCTGATCCGCCAGGTACGTCCACTAACCGGCAGCCCGCGCATCACCGTGCTGGCGCGTCCTTTGGCCGACTGGGGCGCACGCGTGCCCGAATCGACCTGGGGCAGCAACCACGTGCGCTGGATCCTGCCCGAGCACGTGCTGCGGCTGACCACCGACGTGCCCGTACGCATGGTGCGCGAAGGCCTGCCGTTCGTGCTCAACCACCCCGTCCACCTGATCCTGGGCGTGGATGAATCGCTCAACCGCTCCATCAGCGGCTACGTGCAGGAAGCCTTCCAGCGCACCGCCAATTACTGGCGCGAATGGGTGCGCTACCTGTCCATTCCGCTGGAATGGCAGGACGCAGTCATCCGCAGCGCGATCACTTTGAAGCTGTGCCAGTACGAGGACAGCGGCGCGATCATCGCGGCGATGACCACTTCCATTCCCGAGGCACCCGGCAGCGTGCGCAACTGGGATTACCGCTACTGCTGGCTGCGTGATGCGGCATTCGTGGTGCGTGCGCTGAACCGCCTCGGCGCCACCCGCACGATGGAACAGTTCCTCGGCTACATCTTCAACCTCGCCACCACCGATGGCACGTTGCAGCCGCTGTACGGCATCGGCTTCGAGGCCAAGCTGGACGAGGACGAAGTGCCCAGCCTGTCCGGCTACCGCGGCATGGGCCCGGTTCGCCGCGGCAACCTGGCCTGGGTGCAGCGCCAGCACGATGTCTACGGCAGCGTGGTGCTGGCATCGACCCAACTGTTCTTCGACCGTCGCCTGCAGGATCCGGGCGATGCGCATACCTTCGCGCGCCTGGAGCCGCTGGGTGAGCAGGCCTTCGCCCTGCACGACGTGCCCGATGCCGGCCTGTGGGAATTCCGCGGCCGCACCGAAGTGCACACCTACACCAGCGCGATGTGCTGGGCGGCCTGTGACCGCCTGTGCAAGATCGCCGTTCGCCTCAAGCTCGACGACCGCGCGAACTACTGGCGCGAGCGTGCCGACACCATCCACGCACGCATCATGGAAAAGGCGTGGAGCGAAGAGCTCGGCCACTTCACCGATACCTTCGATGGCCACCGCCTGGATGCCTCGTTGCTGCTGCTGGCCGACATCGGCTTCATCGATGCGCTGGACGCGCGTTTCATAGCCACCGTCGAAGCCATCGGCCGCGATCTCAAGCACGGCAATTCGCTGTACCGCTACGTGGCGCCGGATGATTTCGGCGAACCGGAAACCAGCTTCACCATCTGCACGTTCTGGTACATCGACGCACTGGCAGCGATCGGCCGCATGGACGAAGCGCGCGAGATGTTCGAGCTGCTGCTGAAGCAGCGCAACCATCTGGGCCTGCTCTCCGAGGATCTGGCCTTCGATGGTGGCGAAGCGTGGGGCAACTTCCCGCAGACCTACTCGCACGTCGGCCTGATCACCGCCGCCATGCGCCTGTCGCGTTCCTGGCAGGAGGCCTCGTGAGCCGCCTGGTGGTTGTCTCCAACCGGGTCGCCGTGCCCGGTGAAAGCCGCGCCGGCGGCCTCGCCGTGGGCCTGCTGGCCGCACTGAAGGAGCGCGGCGGGATGTGGTTCGGCTGGAGCGGCAAGAACGCGAAGGATGCCAGCGGCACGCTGCACCAGCAGAAGGACGGTGACATCGAGTACGTCACCATGGACCTGGCCAAGCGTGATGTGGATGGCTACTACAACGGCTTCTCCAACCGCACGCTGTGGCCGCTGCTGCACTTCCGGCTGGACCTGGTCGACTACGACCGCGGCACCCGCGAGACCTACCACAAGGTCAATGCGCTGTTTGCCGACAAGCTCGCGCCGCTGCTGCGCGAGGACGACATCGTCTGGATCCACGATTACCACCTGATTCCATTGGGCGCGATGCTGCGTGAGCGCGGCATCGGCTGCAGGATCGGCTTCTTCCTGCACATCCCGATGCCGTCGGCGGACCTGCTGCAGGCCATGCCCGACCACCTGCGGCTGTTCTCCTCGCTGTATGCCTACGACCTGGTCGGCTTCCAGACCCAGCGCGATGCCGACCGTTTCCAGACCTACCTGCGCCTGTTCGGCGGTGGCCGCGTGCTGGACGACGGCCGGCTGGAAGCCCCGGGCGGCCGCCGCTTCCGCGCGGCCGCCTTCCCGATCGGCATCGATACCGACCTGATTGCCCGCCAGGCCGCCACGGCAGCGACCAAGTCCTCGGTGAAGAACCTGCGCAGCAGCCTGCGCGACCGCCAGCTCGCCATCGGCGTGGACCGTCTGGACTATTCCAAGGGCCTGCCCGAACGCTTCCAGGGCTTCGAGCGCTACCTGGAGCGGCACCCCGACCAGCGGGGCTCGCTGACCTACCTGCAGATCGCCCCGGTCTCACGCGGCGATGTCACCGAGTACCGGCAGCTGCGCAGCCAGCTGGAACAGATCGCCGGGCACATCAACGGCGGCCATGCCGAGCCCGACTGGACGCCGCTGCGCTACGTCAACCAGAACTTCACCCACGCCACGCTGACCGGTTTCTACCGCGCTGCGGCAGTGGGTCTGGTGACCCCGCTGCGTGATGGCATGAACCTGGTGGCCAAGGAATACGTGGCCTCGCAGGACCCGGAAAATCCCGGCGTGCTGGTGCTGTCATTGCTGGCCGGTGCGGCCGATGAACTGAAGCAGGCACTGCTGGTGAACCCGCACGACCTGGACGGCGTGGCCGACGCCATCGCCACCGCGGCCACGATGTCGCTGCGCCGGCGCCAGGAACGCTGGCACGCGATGATGGACCACCTGCGCACGTACGACATCAACCACTGGCGGCGCAGCTACCTCCAAGTCCTGGAAGGATAACGGACCCGCCGGGCATGGCCTGGCGGCGGTCAATCGAGAAAGCGCGCGGCCTGTTCCGGGCTGGGCAGGTAACAGGCGTCATGCCGTCCAAACCAGCGGTAGCGGTTGCGCGCCAGCGCGCGGTAGGCCACGTCGCGCCAGGCGCGCGGCAACAGGCGCAGAACGCCCGCCACGCGCCACAGGCCACCCAGCCCCGTGAGCACGCGCAGGATCGCGTCGGTATCGGTCCACGCGCCCTGCGCGTCCAGCAGCAGGAACGACAGCGGGTCGTTGGGGTCCAGACCGTGGGCGCGCAGCAAGGCACTGCCCTTCGCGCCCTGCATCGCCGCGAAGCGGTAACGCCCCTGCCGGTCGAACCGCAGCAGGAAGCGCACCCAGCGGCTGCACAGCGCACAGACGCCGTCGAAGACGATCACCGCCGTCTGGCTGGGGTCAGATCCCTTTTCGCCAGAAAAGGGCTCTGACCCTACAGGACCGCCAGCCGGCTTCATTCCCTCCACACCAGGGTCGCCATCCGCCCGGTACGGCGGTCGCGACGATGCGAGTACAGGTCCGGGTCGGCCATGGTCGAAACCTTGCCGCCGTGGATGTTGAGCGCATCCAGCCCCGCTGCCTGCAGCCGCTGCCGGGCCAGGGCGAACAGGTCCACTTTCCAGTGCCCTTCACGGGTGGCCACGAAGGCTTCTTCCGCGCCCGGGTCATGGCCGACGAAGGCGTGGTAGACCTCTTCGCCAATCTCATAGTCCTGCGGGCCGGCCGCCGGGCCCAGCCAGGCGCGCAGCTGCGCCGCCGGCGTGTTCATGGCGGCAACGGTGTCTTCCAGCATGCCGTCGGCCAAGCCACGCCAGCCCGCATGCGCCGCACCGATCTCGCTGCCGTCGGCGGCGGCGAACACCACCGGCAGGCAGTCGGCGGTGAGGATGGCCAGCACCACGCCCGGTACCGAGGTCACCGCGGCATCGGCCACCGGCTCGCTGGCCCCAGCCACTGGCGCTGCGTCGAAACGCAGCACGGTGGTGCCATGCACCTGGCGCAGCCAGTGCGGTGCCGACGGCAGGGACAAGCCCTGCTGCAGCAGCTGACGGTTGTGCTCGACATTGGCCGGGGTATCACCATCGGCCGCGTGCCGGTTGCCCAGGTTGAACTGCGCGAACGGCGCCGGCGAGATGCCCGCGCCATGCCGACGCGTGGTCAGCGCGCGGACGCCCTGGGGCGCAGGCCAGTCGGCCTGCAGCAGCGGCAGCGCGGCGTCCATCACCAGCGGTCCCGCTCGCGCTCGGCGAAGGCCGCGCTGTCCTCGCGCAGCACCTTCATCAGGTGCTGCATGTCGGCCGGCACCGGTGCGGTGTTGCGGACCTGCCCGCCGGTGATCGGGTGCACGAACTCCAGGGTCTCGGCGTGCAGGGCCTGGCGCTTGAAACCGCGCAGGGCGGCAACCAGCTCGTCGCTGGCACCCTTCGGCAGCTTCAGGGCGCCGCCGTACAGCGGGTCACCCACGATCGGGTGGCGGATATGCGCCATGTGCACGCGGATCTGGTGGGTGCGCCCGGTTTCCAGGCGGCACTCCAGCGCGGTGTGCGCACGGAAGCGTTCGCGCAGGCGGTAATGGGTGATCGCTTCCTTCCCGTCCTCGCGCACGCCCATCTTCAGGCGGTCGCGCGGGTGGCGGTCGATCGGGGCATCGGCGGTACCGCCGGCCACCAGGGCGCCCATCACGATGGCCAGGTACTGGCGGTGCACGTCACGGGCGGCCAGCTGCTCGACCAGCGCGGTCTGCGCTTCCAGGGTGCGCGCCACGACCATCACGCCGCTGGTGTCCTTGTCCAGGCGGTGCACGATGCCCGCGCGCGGCAGCACCGCCACCGACGGGTCGCGGTACAGCAGCGCGTTGACCAGAGTGCCGCTCTGGTTGCCGGCGCCCGGGTGGACCACCAGGCCGACCGGCTTGTTGATCACCAGCAGGTGCTCGTCCTCGAACAGCACGTCCAGCGGGATGTCCTCCGGCTGGGCGTCGGTCTGGGTTTCCATCACCACTGTCAGGGTGACGACTTCACCACCGCGCAGCGGATCGCGCGGGCGGGCCTGGGCGCCGTCCAGCAGGACATCGCCGGATTTGATCCATTCAGTCAGACGCGAGCGCGAGTATTCGGGGAACAGCTCGGCCACGACCGCGTCGAAACGACGGCCGGCGGAGGTGTCGGGGACGATGGCCTGGCGGGCCGATTCGGAGGATTGTTCAGACATGGCAGGGGGGCATCTTCGAAATTTTGGGGTCCGGTCGACCGGTTTCAGTCGCTGGACAGGACACTAGGCTATCATCGACCCTTCGTATTCCAGACGCGTCCCGCCTTGACCCCATGATCCGACGCTCCTCCATGCTCTCTGCGCCCGTCCGCCTCACCGCCCTGCTGCTGGTGCTGGTCATCGCCGCCACTGGTTGCCATCGCGGCGCCAAGGGTGATCGCCCCGATGAAGGAACGCCGGTCGAACAACTGTACGACAAGAGCCACAAGCTGATGCAGGGTGGCAACTGGAGTGGCGCCGAAGCCAGCTTCCGCCGCCTGGTGGCCCAGTACCCCTACGGTCCGTACACCGAGCAGGCGATGATCGAAACCGCCTATGCCCAGTACAAGGCCGGCAAGCACGATGACGCCGTCTCGAGCATCGACCGCTTCATCCGTACCTACCCGACCCACCGCAACATCGCGTACCTGTACTACCTCCGCGGCCTGGCCAATTCCAACCGCAATACGGTTTTCCTGCGTCGCGTATGGTCCCTGGACCCGAGCCGCCGCGATCTGTCCACGCCCCACCAGGCGTATTCGGACTTCAACATCGTGGTCGACCGCTACCCGAACAGCCGCTACGCCGCCGATGCGCGCCAGCGCATGATCGAGCTGCGTGACGTGTTCGCCCAGCACGAGCTGGACAACGCCCTGTATTACCTGCGTCGCGGCGCCTATGTCTCGGCCGCCGGCCGCGCCAACTACCTGCTGGAAACCTACCCGCAGAGCGCCTTCCAGTACGACGCCGTGGCGGTGCTGGGCGAGTCCTACACCCACCTGGGCAACAAGACCCTGGCCGATGACGCCCGTCGCGTGCTGACGCTGAACCAGCCGCAGCACCCGTGGCTGGAAGGCAAGTGGCCGAAGTACCCGTGGATGATCCGCAAGCTGAACCCGTTTGCCGGCGAGAAGTCGGCCAGCACCGGCCAGCGCAACGCGCGGCTGGAAAAGAAGTAAGAAAAGGGGCCCCGCAAGGGGCCCTTTCCTTTTGTAGAGGTAGTGTCGGCCGCTGGCCGGCAGCCCGGCATCCCATCTGCGGCCGGCCACCTAGGAATTCTACGAATTGCCGGCCATTGCGACGTCGTTCGCAGCCGGCGCCCGTTGGGCACCTCCACACTGCGGCGCAACGGCCATTCCGGCCGGCAAGGAGCCCGCATGCCCAATCTTTCCCGCCGCGTCTGGCATGTCCCGGCGCTGATCGCCGCCGTCCTCCTCGGCCAGGCATCAGGACTGGCATCGGCGGCCCCGCCTGCCCCGGGCGAGCTGCTGTCCGCTGCGCCGTACCAGGCCAGCTGGGTGCCCTCCAGGGCGGCGCAGGCCTACAAGCTTCACTACCGCACCCCTGACCATCGCGGCCAGCTCGCCGAAGGCACCGGCCTGCTTTACCTGCCCTCGGGCGCCCCGCCGATGGGGGGCTGGCCCATCGTTTCATGGGCGCATGGCACCCAGGGCATTGCCGACCGCTGCGCGCCCTCGGTTTCCGGCCCCTACCAGCCGGAGCGTGATGGGCGCTTCCTCGACCAGTTTCTGGCCCAGGGCTATGCCGTGGTCGCCGCCGACTACCAGGGGCTGGGCAGCCCCGGCAACCACGCTTACCTGCACGTACGCACCGCCGCGCGCAACGCCATCGATCTGGTCAAG
Organism: Stenotrophomonas sp. STEN054; assembly: GCF_056854535.1. NCBI lineage: Bacteria > Pseudomonadati > Pseudomonadota > Gammaproteobacteria > Lysobacterales > Lysobacteraceae > Stenotrophomonas > Stenotrophomonas sp. STEN054. Next base: position 61,386 of record NZ_JBXFWG010000011.1, read on the forward strand.
GCGAGCCGCCACTACCTGGGCACGGCGACGCTATCGCCACGCTGGGTGTCGGTCGGCCATTCGCAGGGGGGCGCAGCGGCGCTGACCGCCGGCCATCTGGCTCCGTCCTATGGCGGCTCTCACCTGCAGTACCGCGGCAGTTTCACCACCGGCACGCCCACGGCGGTGGAGCTGACCGCACTGGTGATGAAGCCGGACAACCGCACGGCCAATCCCGGCGCGGTCAATGCGTACCATGCCTACCTGCTTGATGGCCTGCTGCAGGTCGCCCCACAGATCGACCAGGTGCTCAGCGATGCCGGTCGCGCGCGCGTGGCGCTGGCACGGCAGCAGTGCCTGGGCGAACTGGCCATGACCCTGGACAACGCCGATACCGGCTCGATGTTCACCGCACCGCTGACCGAAGTGCCCGGGATCTGGTCCGTGCTGCATGACTACTTGGGGGTGCCGCGCACAGGGTTCAGCCAGCCGCTGATGCTTGGCCACGGCAGCGCCGATCGCGACGTGCCCTACCTGACCACCCTGCTGTATGCCGCCGGTCTGGCGCTGCGCGGCGAACCGGTGGCGTTCCGCCGCTACCCGGTCGATCATCGCGGCACGCTGGATGCCGCTGCGGCCGATGGCCTGGCCTTCGTGCAGGCACGCCTGGGCGGCAGCACGTTTGATGAGGCGGGTGAAACCGCTGGCCTTGAAGCACTGCTCGACCAGGCCCGGTAGATCCACGCCGCGCGTGTATGCATGGCGCGTGGAATTGCCGGCCAGCGGCCGGCACTACCGCTTCTGGTAGATCCACGCCATGTGTGCCGTTCAAGTAGAGCCACGCCATGCGTGGATGGCCCGGTAGCGCCGGGCCATGCCCGGCGCCCCCGTTACCTCACCCCTTGTAACCATTGCTGATCGGGTACCGGCGCTCGCGGCCGAACGCCCGGCGCGAGACCTTCGGGCCCGGCGCAGCCTGGTGCCGCTTCCACTCGCTGATGCGCACCAGGCGCAGCACGCGGTCGACCACGGCCGCGTCGTAGCCGGCGGCCACGATCTCCGTGCGCGACTGCTCCTGGTCCACGTAGCGGTACAGGATGCCGTCCAGCACGTCGTAGGCCGGCAGCGAATCCTGGTCAAGCTGGTTGTCGCGCAGTTCGGCCGACGGCGGGCGGCTGATCACCGCCGGCGGAATCACCGGCGCGCCGCCCACGGTGTTGCGCCACTTGGAGAGGCCGAACACCTCCGTCTTGTACAGGTCCTTCAGCGGCGCGTAGCCACCGCACATGTCGCCGTAGATGGTGGCATACCCCACCGCGTACTCGCTCTTGTTGCCGGTGGTCAGCAGCAGGCCGCCGAACTTGTTGGCCAGCGCCATCAGGATCACGCCACGGCTGCGCGACTGCAGGTTCTCTTCGGTCACGTCCGGCGTGGTGCCTTCGAACATCGGCGCCAGGGCTTCCATCAGGCCCTTGAAGGCCGGCTCGATCGACACCGCTTCCAGCTTCACGCCCAGCGCCTCGCACTGCTCGGCGGCCAGGTCGTTGGACATGCCGGCGGTGTAGCGCGACGGCAGGCGCACGGCGGTGACGTTCTCCGCGCCCAGCGCGTCGACGGCCAGGGCCAGCACCAGCGCCGAATCGATGCCGCCGGACAGGCCAAGCCACACCTTCTTGAAGCCGTTCTTGCGGCAGTAATCCTGGATGCCGCGGGTCACCGCACGCCAGGCCAGCGCGTCCATGCTCTCGTCGCCATCGTCCATCCACACGTGCGGCAGGAAGCGGCGGGTTTCGCCGTCGTAGTCCACCACCAGCCACTGGTCGACGAAGGCAGCCGCCGCCGGGTGCACGGTACCGTCGCCGTCGGCAACCACCGAGGCACCGTCGAACACCAGCGCATCCTGGCCACCGACCACGTTGAGGTAGGCAATCGCCGCCCCGCTCTCGCGGGTGCGCGCGGCCAGCACGGCATCGCGCTGGGCATGCTTGCCACGCTCGTACGGTGAGGCGTTGGGCACCACCACCAGCTGCGCACCCTCGCGCACGGTGTCGGCCATCGGCTCGGCGAACCACAGGTCCTCACAGATCAGCAGGCCGACCGGCACGCCGTTGACGTCGAACACGCAGCTGCCGCCGTCCGGGTCCACGTCGAAGTAGCGGCGCTCGTCGAACACGGCGTAGTTGGGCAGCTCCCGCTTGCGGTAGGTGCGCTCGACCAGGCCGTCACGCAGCACGCTGGCAGCGTTGTAGACCACCGCACCGGCGGCCTGCGGCCAGCCGACCACAGCGGTGATGCCACGGCAGGCGGCGGCGATGCGGACCAGCGCCTGCTCGCACTCGTACAGGAAGCCCGGACGCAGCAGCAGGTCCTCCGGCGGATAGCCGCTCACCGCCAGCTCGGGGAACATCACCAGCTCGGCGCCGTACTCCTCGCGCGCCTGGCCGATCATCTCGATGATGCGCTCGGTGTTGCCGGCGACATCGCCGACGGGAAAGTCGAACTGCGCCATCGCGATGCGGATCGAAGCCATGGGAATCCAGCCTGTGGTTGCAATGGCCCATTGTAACGCCGCGCCATGCGCTCGCCGGACCATCCCAGGAGATCCACGCCATGCGTAGATGGGGCCGGCCGGGACACCGCCAGACGCAGAAAAGCCGCCCGGAGGCGGCTTTTCTGTTTGAACGGGTAGAGCAGTCGACCAACGGTCGACTCTACCGAATCGTCTGCCGGAGGCAGTCGTTCTTATTTCACCAGCTTGGCGATGGCAGCGCCCAGGTCGCCCGGCGAGCGGACGGTGACGACACCGGCAGCTTCCATGGCGGCGAACTTGCCTTCGGCAGTGCCCTTGCCGCCCGAGGCGATCGCACCGGCGTGGCCCATGCGCTTGCCGGCCGGAGCCGACGCACCGGCGATGAAACCGACGACCGGCTTCTTCACGTGGTTCTTGATGTACTCGGCACCGGCTTCTTCAGCGTCACCGCCGATTTCGCCGACCATGATGATGCCTTCGGTCTGCGGATCTTCGTTGAACAGCTTCAGGCAGTCGACGAAGTTCAGGCCGTTGATCGGGTCACCACCGATGCCGATGCAGGTGGACTGGCCCAGGCCGACTTCGGTGGTCTGCTTGACCGCTTCATAGGTCAGGGTGCCCGAACGCGACACGATGCCGATCTTGCCCGGCTTGTGGATGTGGCCCGGCATGATGCCGATCTTGCACTCACCCGGGGTGATGACGCCCGGGCAGTTCGGCCCGATCAGCACGGTGTCCGGGTGGGCACGGGTCAGCACGTTCTTGACGCGCAGCATGTCCAGCACCGGGATGCCTTCGGTGATGCAGACGATGACCGAGATGCCGGCAGCAGCAGCTTCCAGGATCGCGTCAGCCGCGTACGGCGGCGGCACGTAGATGACCGAAGCGTTGGCGCCGGTGCTCTGCACGGCGTCGGCAACGGTGTTGAAGACCGGCAGATCGATATGGGTGGTGCCACCCTTGCCCGGGGTCACGCCGCCCACAACCTGGGTGCCGTACTCGATCATCTGAGTGGCGTGGAAGGTGCCCTGCTGGCCGGTGAAGCCCTGCACGATCACCTTGGTGTTCTTGTTGATCAAAACAGACATTGGAATTCCTTGGTGTCGGTATCAGGCAGCGTTCTTGACAGCTTCAACGATCTTCTTGGCGCCATCGTTGATGTTGTCAGCCGGGATGATGGCCATGCCGCTGTCACGCAGCAGCTGCTTGCCTTCTTCCACGTTGGTGCCTTCCAGGCGGACCACGACCGGAACCTTGACGCCCACTTCCTTCACGGCGGCGATGATGCCTTCGGCAATCATGTCGCAGCGGACGATGCCGCCAAAGATGTTGACGAAGATGCCTTCGACCTTGTCCGAGGACAGGATCAGCTTGAAGGCTTCGATGACGCGCTGCTTGTTGGCACCGCCGCCCACGTCCAGGAAGTTCGCCGGCTCGCCGCCGTTGAGCTTGATCACGTCCATGGTGGCCATGGCCAGGCCGGCGCCGTTCACCATGCAGCCGATGTTGCCGTCCATGGTGACGTAGTTGATGTCCAGTTCCGAAGCGATCACTTCGGTCGGATCTTCCTGGGTCTTGTCACGCATGGCGACCAGGGCCTTCTGGCGGAAGGCGGCGTTGTCGTCGCTGTCGAACTTGCCGTCCAGCGCGTACAGGTTGCCGTCGTCCAGGATGGCCAGCGGGTTGATTTCAACCAGGGCCAGGTCCTTTTCGTTGAACAGGCGGTACAGGTTCACCATGATGCTGGCGAACTGGCCGGCCTGCTTGGCGGTCAGGCCCAGCTTGAAGCCGAAATCACGGCCGTGGTAACCCTGCACGCCTTCGACGAAGTCGACGTTCAGCGAGTGGATCAGCTCCGGGGTTTCAGCAGCAACCTGCTCGATCTCCACGCCGCCTTCCGAAGAAGCGATGTAGGTGATGGTCTTGGTGCCACGGTCAACCAGCACCGACAGGTACAGTTCCTTGACGATCTCGCCGGCGGTGGTCACCAGCACCAGGTTGACCGGCAGTTCAACGCCTGCGGTCTGGTAGGTGGCCATCTTGGTGCCGAGCATCTTGGCCGCAGCGGCCTTCACGTCGTCGGTGGTCTTGCAGAACTTGACGCCGCCAGCCTTGCCGCGGCCGCCAGCGTGGATCTGCGCCTTGACCATCCAGGGGCCCTGGCCCAGGGAGTTGGCAGCTTCGACTGCTTCGTCCGGGGTCGCCGCGACCTTGCCGGCCGGGACCGGGATGCCGTACTCGGCAAGCAGCTGTTTTGACTGGTATTCGTGGAAATTCATGCGTCACCGTGGGAATAGGAACGACCGCACGCAATTCCTCAGGGGCCCCGGCGGGGCGCCGGCATGGACCGCGGCGGGCCTACTATTGTGGCCGAGCCAGCGCCGGGGCGCAAAGAACCCGGGACAAACGGCCAGACCCGGCCAGATTTCCACGTTCATTCAGGCAGTTGCGCCGCCCCGGCGGGGTGGCCCCGTGGGCCTGGCGCGGTCCGATTGCGCAGGAAACCGCTTCCACAGGCCTATACTGGGAGGCGCAGGGTCAAGCACGGCTCGGCGCTACAGAACGCGGGTCCGGTGGTCGGGGAACATCGGGTACGCTGCAGTGCCAACGCCGTCAGATACAGTTCCAGGCAGCCAGAAGGGGAGTTCCGGCGTGTCACCCAGTGCTTCATTGATCGACCGCATCGAATCGATTCCCCGGCGCGAGCTGTATTTCTTCGCGCTGTACCGCGTGCTGATCGCTTCGGTCATCGCCGCGCTGCTGTACAGCCCGCTGTCGGTGATGGTCGGCGAAGCGCACCACCCGCGCCTGGCCTACCTGGTCGGAGCCACCTACCTGGCGTTGTCCCTGCTGCTGCTGGTGGTGGGCCGCAGCGAGCGCTGGCTGCTGCCGATCGTGGTCACCGGCGTGCTGCTGGACATCATCGCCGCCAGCCTGCTGGCCCACGCCCTGCCCGGCGCCAGCGCCGGCATCTCGATGTCGCTGCTGTTCAACATCGCCGCCGCGGCCACGCTGCTGCCCCTCAGCTGGGGCCTGGTCCTGGCCCTGGCCGCCAGCGTCGCCACCGCCGCCGAGTACCTGTGGAAGGTGCTCGAGGGCGGCGCCCCCACCCGCACCCTGGCCGAACTGGCGATGTTCGCCACCAGCTACCTGGCCCTGGCCTTCATCAGCTACCAGGTCGGCAGCCGCGCGCGCCGCAACCAGCAGCTGGCCAACCAGCGCGGCGATGAAGTGGCCAATCTGTTCCAGATCAACGAGCTGATCATCCGCCGCATGCGCACCGGGGTGATCGTCGTCGATGGCGACAACCGCATCACCCTCGCCAACGAAGCCGCCTCCCTGCTGCTGGGCGACAGCGACGGGGTCGGCGAGACCGGCCAGCTGAACCTGGCCAGCATTGCCCCCGAACTGGCCCGGCGCCTGACCCGCTGGCGCAACGGCTGGGCCCAGGACGAACTGCCGCTGCAGCTCAACCCCGACCAGCCCGAGGTCCAGCCGCGGTTTGCCCGCCTGCTGGCCGGCAGCGAGCTGGCCTTGGTCTTCCTGGACGACTCCAGCGTGGTCTCGCGCCGCGCCGAGTCGCTCACTCTCTCGGCCATGGGTCGCTTCTCGGCCAGCCTGGCACACGAGATCCGCAACCCGCTGGCGGCCATCAACTACGCCGTGCAGCTGCTGGAGGAAGGCACCGGCTTCAACGAGAGCGACCGCCGCCTGCTGCAGATCATCCACCAGCAGTGCCAGCGCACCAACGGCATCGTCGAAAGCGTGCTGGGCCTGGCCCGGCGCGAGCGCGCCAACCCCGAGAACGTCGACCTGGCCGCCTTCGTGCGCCGCTTCGTGCTGGAGTACAAGCAGGGCCAGACTCTGGAAACGGACAGCATCGAGCCGATCATCAACGACACCTCGGTGCCCGCCCTGGTCGACACCCGCCACCTCTACCAGGTGCTCACCGTGCTGGTGCACAACGCGCTGAAGTACGGCCGCATCGGCGAGCAGCCGGCGCGCGTGCGCCTGCGCGTGGCCCAGCACGAGCGCAGCGCGGTGATCGATGTGATGGACCGCGGCCCGGGCATCCCCGAGGCCGTGGCTGCGCAGCTGTTCCGCCCCTTCTTCACCACCTCCGAGCACGGCACCGGCCTGGGGCTGTACATCGCCCGCGAGCTGTGCCGGGCCAACCAGGCACGGCTGGACTACATCCCCGTGCCGGCCGGCGGTTCCTGCTTCCGCCTGGTCCTGCCCGGCCCGCACACCCTGCTTCCGCATTGATCCGCCGCGTCAAACATTTGTCGCTTCCAGCCCCCCTCGTTTATCTTCCCTGCCCATGAACGAAACCCGCAGCGCCCTCGTCGTCGACGATGAACGCGACATCCGCGAACTGCTGGTGTTGACCCTTGGCCGCATGGGCCTTCGCATCAGCACCGCCGCCAACCTCGCCGAAGCCCGCGAACTGCTGGCCAGCAACCCGTACGACCTGTGCATCACCGACATGCGGCTGCCGGACGGCAACGGCATCGAACTGGTCAGCGAGATCGCCCAGCACTACCCGCGTACGCCGGTGGCGATGATCACCGCCTTCGGCAGCATGGACCTGGCCGTGGAGGCGCTGAAGGCCGGCGCCTTCGACTTCGTCAGCAAGCCGGTGGACATCAGCGTGCTGCGTGGCCTGGTCAAGCACGCCCTGGAACTCAACAACAGCGAGCGCCCGGTCGCAGCGGCCGCCAGCGAACAGGCCGCCCGCCTGCTCGGGGACTCGCCCGCCATGGACGTGCTGCGCGCCACCATCGGAAAGGTCGCCCGCAGCCAGGCACCGGTCTACATCCTCGGCGAATCCGGGGTGGGCAAGGAGCTGGTCGCACGCACCATCCACGCACAGGGCGGGCGCGCCGCCGGCCCGTTCATTCCGGTCAACTGTGGTGCCATCCCGACCGAGCTGATGGAGAGTGAGTTCTTCGGCCACCGCAAGGGCAGCTTCACCGGCGCCCACGCCGACAAGCCCGGCCTGTTCCAGGCCGCGCACGGCGGCACCCTGTTCCTGGATGAAGTGGCCGAACTGCCCCTGCAGATGCAGGTCAAGCTGCTGCGCGCCATCCAGGAAAAGTCGGTGCGCGCATTGGGCGCAGCCAACGAAGAACCGGTGGATGTGCGCATCCTCTCGGCCACCCACAAGGACCTGGCCGAGCTGGTCGAGGACGGGCGCTTCCGCCACGACCTGTACTACCGCATAAACGTCATCGAACTGAAGGTGCCGCCGCTGCGCGAGCGCCGCCAGGACCTGCCGGACCTCGCCGGTTCCATCCTCGCCCGGCTGGCGCGCAGCCACGGCCGCGCCACCCCGCTGCTGGCGCCCTCGGCGCTGGACGCACTGGCCCATTACGGCTTCCCGGGCAATGTGCGCGAACTGGAGAACATCCTTGAGCGCGCCCTGGCCCTGGCCGAGGAAGACCGCATCGGCGCCGACGACCTGCGCCTGCCGCAGCACGCCCCGCGCACCGCCGGCGGCCCTGCCGCACCCGAAGCCGTGGTCGACCTGCACCCCGGCAGCGCCGCCCTGCCCTCCTACATCGAGCAGCTCGAACGCAGCGCGATCCAGCGTGCGCTGGAAGAAAACCGCTGGAACAAGACCCGCACCGCCGCCCAGCTGGGCATCACCTTCCGGGCGCTGCGCTACAAGCTGAAGAAGCTGGGGATGGAGTAAGGAGCCGGATCGCACCATCCACGCATGGCGTGGATCTACTGAACCCGGCCATGCATCTGTAGAGCCGAGCCCACGCTCGGCTGCTTTGGCGGCTGCGCCGCCGCCCGAGCATCGGCTCGGGCGCTACAACTGCATCAATCCTTGGTAACGCGGTTGATCTCGGCCAGGCTGGTCACGCCCGCCGCGGCCTTCTTCAGTGCCGACTGGCGCAGGTCATTCACCTTGATGGCCTGTGCCGCCTCGGCAATCTGCAGCGCATTGCCACCGGCCAGGATGATGGTCGAGATCTCGTCGGTCATCGGCATCACCTGGTAGATACCGGTACGGCCCTTGTAGCCCTCGGTGCACTCGTCGCAGCCCACGGCTTCGTACAACTGGATGCCGGCATCCAGCTGCTCCTGGGTGAAACCCTCGGCCAGCAGCGCATGGGCGGGCAGATTGGCCGGCCGCTTGCAGTTGCTGCACAGGCGGCGGGCCAGGCGCTGGGCAATCACCAGAGTCACCGAGCTGGTGATGTTGTACGGCGCGATGCCCATGTTCATCAGGCGCGCGATCGTCTGCGGCGCGTCGTTGGTATGCAGCGTGGACAGCACCATGTGGCCGGTCTGCGCCGCCTTGATCGCGATCTCGGCCGTCTCCAGATCGCGGATTTCGCCGACCATGATGATGTCCGGATCCTGTCGCAGGAACGAGCGCAGCGCGGCCGCGAAGGTCATGCCGCGCTTGTTGTTCTGCTGCACCTGGTTGACGCCGGGCAGGCGGATTTCCACCGGGTCTTCCGCGGTGGAGATGTTGCGGGTCTCGTCGTTGAGGATGCCCAGCGCCGTATACAGCGACACGGTCTTGCCCGAACCGGTCGGGCCGGTCACCAGCACCATGCCGTAGGGCTTGTGGATCGCATCCAGGAACAGCTTCTGCTGGTCCGGCTCGTAACCCAGCTTGTCGATGCCCAGCTTGGCCGCGCTGCCGTCCAGGATACGCAGCACCACCTTCTCACCAAACAGCGTCGGCAAGGTGCTGACGCGGAAGTCGATCTGCTTGGTCTTGGACAGGTTCAGCTTGATGCGTCCGTCTTGCGGCACGCGCTTTTCAGCGATATCCAGCTGCGCCATCACCTTCAGGCGCGCGGCGATGCGCTGGTTCAACTTGACCGGCGCGCGCGCGACCATCTTCAGCAGGCCGTCGATGCGCAGGCGCACGCGGTAATCATCTTCGTAGGGCTCGAAGTGGATGTCCGAGGCGCCCTTGCGGATCGCGTCGACCAGCACCTTGTTGACGAACTTGACCACCGGGGTGTCGTCGCCCTTGGCGTCGATGCCACTGTCGCTGCTGCCAGCGAGATCCTCATCGCCACCGCTGACGTCGAGGTTGGCCATGCCCTCGTCATCACCACCCAGCGCGTCGGACATGGCGTCATGCTTGGACTGCCACTGCTCCAGCGTGCGACGGATCTGGTCCTCGTCGATGAGAATCGGCTCCACCACCAGATTGGTGTGGAACTTGATCTCATCCAGCGAATGGGTCGGGTTGCTGGTGCCAACAAACAGCCGGCCGCCGCGCTTGAACAGCGGCAGCACGTTGTGCTTGCGCAGCAGCTCTTCGCTGACCAGCGCAATGGCGTTCTGGCTGCTGTCGAAGGTGGACACATCGAACAGCGGCATGCCGAATTCGACTGAATTGGCGGCAGCCAGCTGGGCGGCACCCACGACCTTGTTCTGGGCGAACCAGGTCGGGAGGGGCAGGCGCGCGGCGGTAGCCTTGGCCATCGCGTCGCGGGCAGCGGTTTCGTCCAGAGCGCCGTCCTGGACCAGGCGGCGCGCCAGGCCGGTGATGCCGACGAGATTGGCGGAGGTTACGGCGTTCATGGAAATCCTTGGCTCGTGGGGCGGGCAATACCATGGCTCGTCTAGGAGCGCACGGCAGGGGGACCCAGGACAGGCCACGGTCGCTGACGCCCTCCCTGCATCCAGCCTGGCAGGCACAATCCTGACTCCCCGGCTGATGATAGCTCTCCCGGTGCCCCGCCAACACTGCGGCGGCGCGACTGACGCGTTCCTGCAACGTGGGCTGGAATGACCAGCACTCTATTCAGGTATCGTGGCGGAGTAACATTGCAACGGGGAAAAACGGGGAAACAACTTGAACCATCTCAGCATCATCCTGCCGGCAAAGAACGAGGCAGAGGGACTCCAGCGCACGCTGCCGGCACTTCGCCAGCACTATCCTCACGCGGAGATCATCGTCGTTGATGATGGGTCCACCGACGCCACGGCGGCCATCGCCCGCGAACACGGCGTCAACGTACTCTCCAACCCCTACTCGATGGGCAACGGCGCCTCGATCAAGCGTGGTGCGCGCGAGGCCACTGGCGAATTCCTGGTGTTCATGGATGCCGATGGACAGCATCACCCCGCTCACATCCAGGCCCTGCTGGAGAAGCTGGCTGAAGGCTACGACATGGTCGTGGGGGCCCGTGACAGCAGCGGCCAGGCAAATGTCCACCGCGGCCTGGCCAACCGCTTCTATAACCGGCTGGCCAGCCACATGACCGGCTTCGACGTGAAGGACCTGACCTCCGGCTTCCGTGCGGTGCGGGCTGGTCGCTTCCGCGAGTTCCTGCACCTGCTGCCGAACGGGTTCAGCTATCCGACCACCAGCACCATGGCCTTCTTCCGCAGCGCGTATCCGGTGGCCTACGTGCCCATCCCGGTGGCCAAGCGGGTAGGCAATGGCAGCCACATCCGCCCCATCAAGGACGGCATCCGCTTCCTCCTGATCATTTTCAAGATCGCTACGCTGTACTCACCGCTGAAGCTGTTCGCCCCGGTTGCGGTGGCGTTCTTCCTGCTGGGCCTGGGCTACTACGGCTATACCTTCGCGACCATGCACCGCTTCACCAACATGAGCACCTTGCTGTTCAGCGCATCGGTGATCATTTTCCTGATAGGTCTGGTCTCCGAGCAGATTACCGGCCTGACCTACCTGGCGTCGCGCAAGGATTCACAACCGTGACATCGGAAGGCGGAGCCGCCGCAGCCCTGCCGAAGCTGCTGGTCGTGGCCTCCACCTATCCGCGCTGGCGAGGTGACCCTGAACCTGGTTTCGTGCATGCATTGAGCCGGCATCTGACCAACCACTTCCAGGTCACCGTGCTTTGTCCGCATGCATCCGGTGCGGCTCTGCGGGAGGACCTCGACGGCGTCAGCGTCATCCGCTACCGCTATGCACCCGCAGCGCTCGAGCAGCTGGTCAACGGTGGCGGCATTGTCTCCAACCTGCGCCATCGTCCATGGACGATGGCGTTGGTACCCACCTTCCTGCTGGGCCAATGGTGGGCCATGCGGCGGGAGCTGCAGCGGCATCGCCACCACGTGCTGCACGTCCATTGGATCGTACCGCAGGGACTGGCCAGCGCGCTTCTGCCGAAACGCCTGCGCCCACCGATGCTGGTCACTTCCCATGGCGGCGACCTGTTCTCGCTGCGTGGCCGCGTGTTCCATGCAATCAAGCGCTTCGCGTTGTCCCGAGCCCAGGCGGTCAGCGTGGTCAGCGATGCGATGGCAGCCCCGATGCGTGCATTGACCCCGCAGCTCCCCCTGTCGGTCTCGCCAATGGGCGTGGATCTGCAGCACCACTTCGTGCCTTCTCCAGGAACACGTTCGCACAATGAATTGCTGTTCGTCGGCCGGCTGGTCGAAAAGAAGGGATTGATCCATCTTCTTGATGCATTGCCGGCGGTGCTCGCGCACCATCCAGATACGACGCTCACCGTCATCGGACATGGTCCGGAACGCGAAGCGCGGCAAGCCCAGGTGAAAGCGCTAGGTCTCGAGGCCCACGTACGCTTTCTGGGTGCCCTCCAGCAAGGAGCCCTGCCGGCGCACTACCAGCGGGCAACCGCACTCGTTGCGCCCTTCGTGCAGGCCTGCAATGGCGACCAGGAAGGGCTGGGCCTGGTCACCGTCGAAGCGCTTGGCTGTGGATGTCCCGTGGTGACCACCGACGTTCCGGCAGTACAGGATGCATTCCCGGCAGGCCCCCCGCGCTACCTCGCCCCGCAACGCGATGCCGCGGCGCTTGCCAGCGTACTGGTGACGCTGCTCGACGCACCGGAGGCGGCCGAAGCATGGGCGCGCTCGCAGCGCCCCGCGCTGCTGGCCCGTTTCGACCACGCCCAGGTCGCAGCGGACTACGCGCGCCAGTTGCGGTCAATCATGGAGATGCCGGGTGCCCGTTAGACTGCCGCGCCTCGGTGGCTTGGCTCGGACGTCCCTGCTGGTGATGTTCTGGCAGGGCACCCGCATGCTGTGCCTGGCCGCCTGGATCATCGTTGGTGCGCGCGTACTGGGTGCGGACAACTACGGCCTCTTTTCCGGCACGGTGGGTACCGCATCGGCGCTGGCTGGCCTGGTAGGCCTGGGCGGCGGAATGCTGATGTACCAGTACGCCGCTGCAGACCGCTCGCGTTTCGCCCGCTATTGGAGGCAGTGCCTGCTGCTCTGCGTGATCAGCGCGGGTCCGCTTTCGCTGGTCTTCTATCTGCTCAGTGCAGGCTTGCTGTCATGGCCCGCGCTCTGCCTGATCGCATTGTCCGAAATCGTCGCGTTCCCGTTCGTGACCAATGCCGCGTTCGCCCTCTCGGCCAATGATCGGATGGGGTGGTCGGCCGCCCTGCCCGCTCTCAATGCCTTGCTGCGTCTGGCGGCGATCGGCATTTTCAGTGCGCTTCCAACATCGGCTGGCCTGACCGCGTATCTCGCGCTGCATCTGGCCGCGTCCGCCAGCAGTGCCCTGCTCTCGCTGCTGGCGGTACGCTGCCTGTTGAAGCCAGAGCACGCCACCGCCCGGATCAGCCGCAGCGACCTCGTGCACGGCGGCGGCCACGCGGCCGCGTGGAGTTCGTCAGTGGGGGTTACCACATTGGACAAATCCTTCGTACTGCATGCAGGTGGCAGCGCGATTGCCGGCCAGTATTCGGCCGCATACCGCATCGCAGCCGTGTTCGCGATGCCGCTCGATGCAATGATCATGTCCGCCATGCCGCGTCTGTTCCGGGCGCAACGGGACAATGCACAGTACCGGCGCCTCGTCGCCTCGATGATCCTGGCCGCGCTGGGCTATGGCATCGTCGCCAGCGTGGTTCTGGGTTACGGCGCCCACATGCTTCCGCATCTGCTCGGCAACGATTTCACCGCGGCCATTCCGGGACTGCAGTGGATGGGCCTGTTCGTGGTCGGCTACAGCCTGCGGCAGATCGGCTGCCATACGCTGCTGGGGCGTGGCTGGAAACTGCGCAAGTTCCTCGTCGAAGCGCTGGGCCTGGTGTTGATGGCAGTGCTCTCGGCATTTTGGATCCCCGCGTACGGCCTTCAAGGCGCGGTGTGGATGATCATCACCGCCGAGGCCGTGATGGCCTTCATTGCCTGGCTGGCCGTGCCCTTTAGCCCCGCGCCGGTAATCGCGAACGCGCAGCACTGAACACATCCAGGTAGATCTGGCACGCCGTCTCGATGGAGAAAGCATCGCCGCGCGCCCGCAGCATCTGCGCAGGCACCCGGCCGTTCCCCTCGATGACGTTGCGCAGGGCCAGTGCCAATGCAGCCGCATCCCCTACTGGTACCAGCTGTCCATACCGTCCCTCCCCCAGCACCTCGGCAGGGCCATGCGGGCAGTCGGTGGCCACAACCTGGATGCCACAGTGCATGGCTTCCACCAGCACGTTGCCAAACCCTTCGTAATCCGAACACAGGACCAATGCCGTGCTGCGCGCCATCCACGGCAGCACGTCCTCCACGCGGCCAGCCAGCGCGACGTCGTCCTGCAGCGCGCTTGCCGCCACCCACCCGGCAAGACGATCTCCCTCCTCGCCCTGCCCAAGTACCAGCAGGCGCGCCCGGTGGTTCTGCCGCAAAAGTACGAACGCCTCCCACAACACGTCTAGGCGCTTTTCCGGCGAAAGGCGCCCGGCATAGATGAACACGGGGATCCCGTCATGCGGGAAGGGCCATGCCTGGTCCGGCAGGATCGGCGCACTCTGCGTCTTGCGGGTGATGGGGTTGTGGATGACTCGAACCTGCGCGACGGGAAGGCCAAGTTCCACTTCTATGTCCCTGGCCAGCGCTGCCGACACCGCAACAACCGCCTGCGCGGCCGGTGTGCTGATACGCATGAGCCAACGGATGCCCTCCAGCTTGCATCGTGCAGAACCGCGCGCCTTCTTTCGCGGGGCGGACAGCGCAAGATGCTGGGCCACCACCACGGCCGTGGTGGGATAGAGCAGCCGTTGCCAGAAAACAATCCAGATGGCGAGGTCGTTGGCGGTTGTAACCACGATCGCGGGACGCTCGCGCCTGATCAGCCATGGCAACCGGAGAAGCAGCTGCCAGGCACCACGCGGTGCGACGAAGTCGACCTCTCCCGCATGGCCGGGGCCGCCAAGATCGCGACCAGCGATGACACGCGCAGCCTCACCCCGTTCCCTGAAGCCGCGCAGCAGGTTCAGCTGCACGCGCTCCAGGCCGCCAGGCTCCCAGCGGCTGGCCAACAGCCAGATCATGCGGATTCGACTGCCAAGGCCGGCCCGGCGATGCAGATGACATCCTGGTATTCTCGGAGATCCTCGATCGTGATTCTCGCCAGGCGCCCATGCGGTTCCAGTCGATGGAAGCGATAGCCGAGCGGCTCGATCTGCGCCAGGATATCCCGACACTGATAACCCGCCGCCAGGCAGGCGCTTTCCTGCACTTCCACTGCAATGATTGGAAGGAAGCGGCGCACGGCTTCCAATCCCCCTCGCAGACAAGGGAGTTCACCACCTTCAATATCAATCTTCAAAAAATCCAACCGAGCCAGACCGACGCGGTTAGCCAGTTCGTCGAGCGTCGTGATGTCGACCACACCGACACAGGGATCTATCCCTACGGTTCCATGCAGGCTGCCAAGTCCTTGATTGAACTCCACCTCGTCGGTCTGTCCACAGGATGCGTAGATCGGCAACCGCCCAGCTTGGTCCGCCAGTCCCTGCTGGTAAACCTGCACTATCCCCGTCAGCTCATTGCGCTGTACATTTTGCCGTAGTTGGTCAGCGATACCGGCGATGGGCTCCAGTGCAACAACAGTACCTCCCGGTCCCACGCGGTTGGCGCACACCAGGCTTATCTCCCCGACGTTCGCGCCCACATCGACCACGACCATTCCAGGCTCGAGAATCCGATCAAGGAGCGAGACCAGCCGCAGGTTGTAGTAACCCATCCAGAACATGCGCCGCTGCATATGCTCGGCCAGGTCCAGGGCCACTGTGAACCGCCCATCAAAATCGCGAACTACCTCGGGCCCTCGCCAGTGTCGAAACACGCGCCGGAAGACACTTTGAACCACACCCGGCCGCTCGCCGAAGCACAGACGGTTTCCCACCTGCCGAAGCACAGCCCTCAGCCCCATAGCCCTTCCCCAAGGTGACTTTCCACTTGCAACTGCCCATGATGCGGTATTGCCCGCAAGAATAGCCACACAGGTCCCTACATGCATGTGCTCATGCTCTGCAAGCGCCAGTACACCGGGCGGGATCTGCTTGATGATCAGTACGGAAGACTGTACGAACTCCCGGAGGGGCTGGCTCGCAGTGGGTTCACGGTCAGCGGCCTCGCCCTGAGCTACCGCCGCCGGCCAGAACAGGAGCATCGATCCGCAGCGGGTGTGCGCTGGCGATCCCTTAACGTCAGGCCGGGAAGCCTCGTTACGCTGAGGAGACTCATCAG
The DNA here is from genome assembly GCF_056854535.1 of Stenotrophomonas sp. STEN054. Classification (NCBI taxonomy): domain Bacteria; kingdom Pseudomonadati; phylum Pseudomonadota; class Gammaproteobacteria; order Lysobacterales; family Lysobacteraceae; genus Stenotrophomonas; species Stenotrophomonas sp. STEN054. Next base: position 77,347 of record NZ_JBXFWG010000011.1, read on the forward strand.
CGACATCCACCACGACAATCCAGTGGATGTCGTACTGGCAAGCTCGGACGCACCCTGCTGCATCCTCGGCAGGAAGATTTCAAAACGTCTCGGCGTGCCCTATGTACTCGATCTGTACGACAACTACGAGAGTTTTGGCCTGAGCCATATTCCCGGCGTCACCTCTGCCTTCAGAAGCGCCTGCGCATCGGCAGACGGGATCAGTGCAGTCACTCATGCGCTGGCTGACCATCTCCGCACGGTGGTCAAGCCGCGAGGGGCGATCCAGATCATTGGCAACGCGGTGCGAACGGACATCTTTCACACGCTGGACAAACATGAATGCCGGAAAGCGATGGGTTTGCCCGCGCACGCACACCTGGTCGGTTGCGCCGGCGCCATCGATCAGAGCCGCGGCATCGCCGACCTGTTCCAGGCGTTCAAGCTCCTGGCGGAGAACGACCCCGAGCTGTATGTGGTGGTCGCTGGCCCGGGCGATGGAACGGCCGCACGCTTCTCGCATCCTCGCTTGATCGACCTGGGAATACTCGACTGGAAGCGCGTACCTGTGCTGCTGAATGCACTGGACGTAGCTGTCACCTGCAACCGCAACACTCCTTTCGGGCGCTATTGCTACCCGCTCAAGCTCGCCGAGAGCTTGGCATGCGGAACGCCCGTTGTTGCCGCTGACATCGGAGACGCTGCCACGCTGGTGAACAACATAGCCGCCTGTCTCTACACCCCAGGGGATACGAAAGACCTTGCCACGACCATCAGCGGCCAGTTGTCACATGCGAGGCAGCCGCTACCACTGCAGGTGTACGACTGGGGACACCGGGCTGAGGCCCTGGCCGACCTTCTGGCCCGTGCAGTGGCCCCACCGCCTTCCGCTCAGTGAGAGGGCAATGTAGTTCCTGCCACGGGCGGGGCAATCTGGATGCCCATCCGTTCCGCGGTTTCTCGTGCTAACGCCGCCTGTCGGGCGCGTCCTTGGCGATCCAACGAGGCAATTAGTTTCTGCGCGTACTCAGGCGAATCCGAGCTCTCCTCCACCGCCTTGGCAAATGCCCAATCGGCCATCGCAGGGTTTCCCGCATGGGTCAAGGCATAGTCGCCAAACTGGGCGTAGCTGCTGGGCGGCAAAGTGGTGTGCTCGAAAAGCACCCCAAAGGCTTCCACGAGTCGGCCATCATCAATTTCAAAACCCTGATAGCGACTGTCCATCAATGAAAACAATGCGCTTCGTACTTCTGCACCGTGAGGTTGCCGTCGGAGCTTGCCAATCAAGCGTTGCCACCAGATATCCGGTACTGGTCGTCTCGCCTGGATTGCCGCGAGTATCAATCCCTGATCGCTGATGATAGAGCTCTCAGGTAGCGCAGCGGAGCGCTCAAACTGATTGATGGCAAAGTCTACAAAGGGAGAGTCCGGATATCCGTCAGACATCTCCAGATAGATCGCACCTAGGTCGTTTGCTGCGCGTGCCGACCGTGGATTCTCAGCTGCAAGGTCAGATGCAAGCATCAGAGGATCACCCCAGATGCTTGAACGAATCATTGATGCTCCTGACAGAAGCACTGCAATGGCGGCTACAGCTGTCCAGCGAACGAGAGGCGATCCGCCCCGGATATGGACAACGACCGCCACCACGGCCCATATGACCCCGAGCAGCGCAAGGTAGTTGCGATGCTCGAAGACCAATTCGAGGCCGACCACGTTACTGGTGAGGAAGTGCGAGATGAAGAACCAGATTACCCCTAGGCAGAACAGCGGCGCCTTGCGCCGCAGAGCGATGGCAGCCAGCAGAAGCGCCAGCAACCCCACGCCTGAAACCACGGTCGATACCGGGTGGAACCAGCCACGGGATGGCTGGAAGTCGTCGTAATAGAACGTCAATGAGCCTGGCAGCGGCAGGAACATCTGGCCCAGATACATGCACAGGATGCGCAGCTGGCTCAGCAGGCGTTCGTAGGTTCCAAAATCCCGGCCAAGGTAGGGATCAAACCAATTGGCAGGGACAACCACGAACAGAAATCCCACCGTGGCCGCGATCACGGTGAAGACGCAGAGCAGCGTCCAGAAGCGGGTTACGCGTGGCGAGTGCGCCCTGAAACGCAGGACTCCCCACTCGATCAGCACGCCATAGGCGGCGACCAGCACACCCGACTCCTTGGAGAGCACTCCCAGCAGAGCAAGCGGCAGGCATGCTGCAAGCCAGGGCCAGGCACGACGGCCCTCCATCTGCCGCCCGCGCGCCTGCAAGTAGCACAGCAGCGTCGCCAGCATGAAGGTAGCCGCAAGCGTCTCCATGCGCTGCACGACGTAAAGCACGCTCGACACCTGCAGGGGATGGACGGCCCAGACAAATGCAACGACGAAGCTGACACGCAGCGCGGCCGTTGGCGTGAAGGTACCCAGCAGACCGAGTATCCGGCGGGTAAGGAGGAGCACGAGGACCACGTTGGCCAGATGCACGATCAAACCAACCAGCTTGTAACCCCACGGATCCAGTCCGCCGAAGGCGTGGTTGAGCGCGAAACCCGCCATTGAAAGTGGCCGGGCACCCAGCACGCCACCTGGATCAAAAGAAATCGCCGCCCGCCAAAGTACATCCCACGCCAACGAGGTCACGTGGATGGCTTTGTTGTCAACGATCGTGCCGAAATCATCAAAGAGGAAGGGGCCACGCAGGCCGGGCCAGTAAATGCCGGCCACCAGCAGCAGTAGAACCACCATCCATACGCGGCGCGAAGCCAGAAAGCGCTTCGCGCGCGTGTCACTCAGAGACAGGGACATCAGTTGCAGTCACGGGGCCGGGCATAGGAAGGGATATCAGCGTCCACCTTGCACTGCCAAGTGCCCGATGCGTTGCGCGCGATCTGCACTGTCTTGCCGCTGATGATGGGATTGCCCTTGAGGCGACAGCGGATGCTGCCCGTCTCCGACGAATCCATGCTCATGGTACAGCGCGCGGTGCTGGAAGGCAGGCCGATATCAGACAACTGAAAAGTAGTGATGTTATTGGCAATTACCTGTGATTCGAACATGGTACGCCCACCAGTTACTTCAGCCAGGCCTGCCGCCACCTGCGATTTCGCGACGAACATCTGGTATGCAGGAATGGCAATGGCTACGAGAATCGCAACGATCCCGACCACTATCATCATTTCAATCAATGTAAAACCACGCTCCCCGCGCATGGCGCCACTCCTTAAAACTCTCGTTTTTCCGCGATGGAAAACGAAGAAGGGGGCGAAACCGCCCCCTTCTTCAAACAGCTGTCATATAGCTATCAGCAGCCGGCCGGCTTGTAATCAGCCAGCTCGGAAGCCGCAGTGCAGTTCCAGGCACCCGAAGCATTGCGGGTCAGGGTGACAGTCTTGCCGACAACCTTCGGGTTGCCCTTCAGGGTGCAGACGATCGTCTGGCCCGAAGCCGCAGCCCAGGTACCGGTCGCGGTGATGGCACAACGCGGGGTGCTGGTGTTCAGACCCAGGTCCGCAGGCGCCGGCGAACCGGTACGGTTACCCGACTGAATGCCTTCTTCGAAGGCGGTCACGCCGCCGCGGATGTCGGCCAGGCCAGCAGTGACCTGCGACTTGGCGACGTAGTTCTGGTAAGCCGGCAGCGCGATGGCGGCCAGGATGGCGATGATCGCAACGACGATCATCAGTTCGATAAGGGTGAAGCCCTTCTGGTTCTTCATTCGTACGTCCCCAAGATAGTGGTGGTTGATGGTCAGGTATCAGGATCGGGCCGGTCATAGCCGGTTGAGCGGACTCCTGCGACCTGCGGGTGAATCAACGCAGGTTGCGTGCCAACCCCGGCACGCCTCCCATTGACAGTCCCCGGCGCCAATGATGGCAGCAAATTCTTGTATGTGAAGCCCCCCAGCCGGGAAATGCGACGGACCCAGCAATGTGACGCACTGCGTCACCTTTGGCCAAAGACCGGCAGCATCCCACAATTTTGCCCTTCCACGCCCTGCCCAGAAGGCCATGAACCGGATACCATCGGCGCAATGATGCCTGCCTGGGGATGGCGGGTCTTGGGGAGCTAACATGTCTGTCAGTCGCAGTGCGATCAAGAAAGGGCCCGTGGAGCGAAGCACCTCGGAGCTGCAGCCGTTTGTCTGGGAGGGGACCGACAAGCGTGGCGTGAAGATGAAAGGGGAGCAGGCCGCGAAGAACGCGAACCTGCTGAGGGCCGAACTGCGCCGCCAGGGCATCAACCCCGGGACGGTCAAGGTCAAGCCCAAACCGCTGTTCGGCGCAGCCGGGAGCAAGATATCTGCCAAGGACATCGCCTTCTTCAGTCGGCAGATGGCCACGATGATGAAGTCGGGCGTGCCGATCGTCAGCTCGCTGGACATCATCGCCAGCGGGCACAAGAACCCGCGCATGAAGAAGATGGTCGACTCGGTCCGTGCGGACATTGAAGGCGGCTCTTCGCTCTATGAGGCCGTCAGCAAGCACCCGGTGCAGTTTGACGAGCTCTACCGGAACCTGGTGCGGGCCGGTGAAGGCGCCGGTGTGCTGGAGACGGTGCTGGATACCGTGGCCACGTACAAGGAAAACATCGAAGCGCTGAAGGGCAAGATCAAGAAGGCGCTGTTCTATCCCGCCATGGTCATGGCCGTGGCGCTGCTGGTCAGCAGCATCCTTCTGGTCTGGGTCGTTCCGCAGTTCGAGGATGTCTTCAAGGGTTTCGGCGCCGACCTGCCCGCTTTCACCCAGATGATCGTCAACCTGTCCCGGTTCATGGTGTCGTGGTGGTGGGTGATGCTGCTGGTACTGATCGCCGGCATTGTGGGCATGGTTGCCGCCTACAAACGCTCCCCCAAGATGCAGCACACCATGGACCGTCTGATCCTCAAGGTGCCGGTTATCGGTCAGATCATGCACAACAGCGCCATCGCCCGCTTCGCCCGGACCACGGCGGTGACCTTCAAGGCGGGCGTCCCCTTGGTGGAAGCACTGAGCATCGTGGCCGGCGCAACCGGCAACGCGGTGTACGAAGATGCCGTTCTGCGCATGCGCGATGACGTGTCGGTGGGCTATCCGGTCAACATGGCGATGAAGCAGACCAACCTTTTCCCGCACATGGTCATCCAGATGACCGGTATCGGTGAGGAGGCAGGCGCCCTTGATGCCATGCTGTTCAAGGTGGCGGAATACTATGAGCAGGAGGTCAACAACGCGGTTGATGCCCTCAGCAGCCTGCTCGAACCGATGATCATGGTATTCATTGGTACCATCGTAGGTGGCATGGTCATCGGCATGTACCTGCCGATCTTCAAGCTCGCCTCCGTCGTCGGATAATTCACACATGGCATTTCTCGACCAGCATCCCGGCCTCGGCTACCCCGCCGCGGCCGCCCTGGGGCTGCTACTGGGCAGTTTCCTCAACGTGGTCATCCTGCGCCTGCCCAAGCGGATGATGTGGGAGTGGAAGCGCGAGGCGCGTGAGGTCCTGGAGCAGCCGGACATCTACGACCCGCCACCACCGGGCATCGTGGTCGAGCCGTCGCACTGCCCGCACTGCAAGCACAAGCTGTCCTGGTACGAGAACATCCCGCTGTTCAGCTGGATCGTCCAGGGCGGCAAGTGCCGCCACTGCAAGGCGCCCATCTCCATCCAGTACCCGCTGGTGGAAGCGTTGACCGCGGTGATGGTGCTGGGCTGCGTCTGGCAGTTCGGCTTCGGCTGGCAGGGTTTCGGTGCGATCGTGCTGACCTGCTTCCTGATCGCCCTGTCGGGTATCGACCTGCGAACGCAGTACCTGCCGGACCAGATCACCCTGCCGCTGATGTGGCTGGGCCTGGTCGGCAGCATGGACAATCTGTACATGCCGGCCAAACCGGCCCTGATCGGTGCCGCGGCGGGCTTCCTTGTGCTGTGGATCGTGGCCAAGGCGTACAAGCTGGTGACCAACCGCGACGGCATGGGCGGCGGCGATGCCAAGCTGCTGGCTGCGCTGGGCGCCTGGTGCGGACTGAAGGGCATCCTGCCCATCATCCTGCTGTCGTCGGTACTGGGCGCCGTCATCGGCTCGATCTGGCTGTACACCCGCGGCCGCGACAAGGCCACGCCGATTCCGTTCGGCCCTTACCTGGCGCTGGCTGGCTGGGTGTATTTCATGTGGGGCGAGCCGGTGGTGAACCAGTACCTGGCCATGAGCGGTCTGCGCTGACGCTGCCGCCATGAGCCGTTATGTGGTCGGCCTGACCGGCGGCATCGCTGCCGGCAAGAGCGAGGTGACCCGGCGCTTCCAGGCGCTGGGGATCGTGGTGGCCGATGCGGACCTGGCCGCGCGCGCCGTGGTTGCGGCCGGCAGCCCGACCCTCGCCACCATCGGCGAGCGCTTCGGCGCGGAGATGCTGCTGGCCGATGGCAGCCTGGACCGTGCCCGCCTGCGGGCCCATGTGTTCGCTGATCCGGCCGAGCGGGTCGCCCTGGAGGCGATCACCCATCCGGCCATCCGCCGGTTGATGCAGAAGCAATGCGAGCAGGCCGCCAGCCCCTACGCGCTGGCGGCGATACCGCTGTTGACCGAGGTCGGCGGCCGCCAAGCGTACCCCTGGCTGGACCGGATCCTGCTGGTCGATGCGCCCGAGGCCGTGCAGCATGCGCGGCTGATGCAGCGCGACGGCATCGATGCTGCATTGGCGGACCGGATGATTGCCGCCCAGGCCAGCCGTGCACAGCGCCAGGCCCTTGCCGATGACGTGGTGGTCAACGACGGCCACCCCGATGACCTGCAGGCGCAGGTGGAAGCGCTGCACGCGCGGTACCTGCAGCTCGCCTCGACCTGAGACGCCGGCAGCCGCCTCGCTGTAACCCCGCAGACACACACCGTCTTCTCACGCGCCCCGCTATGGTCCTGCGCCTGTATTGCCCCTGCCTGTGAGATCGACCGTGCCCACCGCCTCCCTACGTTCCTACACCGCCCGCGTGGTGGTGACCCTGGCGCTGGTCGCCCTCGGCCTGCTGCTGTGGAAGCTGTCGCAACTGGTCCTGCTGATCTTCGGGGCGGTGGTGGTGGCGGCACTGCTGCGGACGATTGTTGGCCTGGTGCGACGCTACACACCCCTCTCGGAGGGCTGGTCACTGGGCTTGACTGTGCTGCTGCTGGTGGCGCTGTTCATAGCGGCCATGTGGTTGTTCGGTTCGCAGCTGGGGGCGCAGATGGCGACGCTGCGGCAGACGTTGCCAGCCGCCTGGGAGAATTTCCAGACCTGGCTGGCAGACAGTCCGGTCGGCCCCACCGTGCATGAGCTGACCCAGAACGCGCAGTCCAGCGTCTCGACAATGGCGGCCCGCGCCGGGTCGCTGGCGATGTCGGCCACCGGCGGCGTCGCGGACCTGTTCCTGGTGCTGATCGGCGGCATCTATCTGGCGGCGCAACCGGATCTGTACCGCACGGGCCTGCTCAAGCTGCTGCCCACGCGCCAGCGCCCGGCCGTGGAGGACGCGTTTCATGCCAGTGGCAATGCGCTGAAGGCCTGGTTGGGCGGACAGTTGCTGGCCATGGCCGTGGTCGGGCTGCTGACCGGGCTGGGGCTGTGGGCGCTGGGCGTGCCGGTCGCGTTCGGGCTGGGCATCATCACCGCGCTGCTGGACTTCGTGCCGATCGTCGGCCCGATCCTGGCGGCGGTACCGGCCATCCTGCTGGCGTTTACGGTCAGTCCGGAAATCGCCCTGGCCACGGTGGCGCTGTTCGTGGTGGTGCAGCAGGTGGAGGGGCATCTGCTGCAGCCGCTCATCCAGCAGCGTGCGGTTGACCTGCCCCCTGCCCTGCTGCTGTTCTCGCTGTTCGGCATCGGCGCACTGCTGGGCCCGGCCGGGATACTGCTGGCCGCACCACTGACCGTGGTGCTGTTCGTGCTGGTCAAGCGCCTGTATGTGGTGGAGACGCTGGGCACGCCGACACCCATTCCCGGCGGGTCTGCTTCCAGCAAAGCAGCTGACACATCGCAGGCGTAGCGCCCGAGCCGATGCTCGGGCGGCGGCGCAGCCGCAAAAGCAGCCGAGCGTGGGCTCGGCTCTACAGTGGAGGCCCTTCGGCCGTAAAGGCAGCCGAGCGTGGGCTCGGCTCTACATTACTGCAGCGTTGCCGCACCGCGCATGCGCTCGGCCTGCAGTTGTTGCTGCACATGACGGGTCAGCTCGCGTGCGGCCACCATCAGCCCCTCCATTGTCTCCGGCGGCACGGCCTGCAGTGGACCACCATGCGTGCGCGCGATATGCGCGGCATGCATCAGCCGGGTCAGCGTGCTGATACCGGACACGGTGCGCCTGAGACCGGCGACCGTACCGCTCTGCTGGTCGGTCAGTCCGGCACGCGTCGCCGCGTGGTCGGTGGCATCGTTGGCTTCCATCCTCTCCTGCAGGATGGACATCAGGTCACCGGGATCCTTCAGCACGGCTTCGATGCGTGCAGCGACATCGGCGGAAAGCACGTCGATGGAATCGCCGACCAGCTGATGCAGGTTGGGGTAACGGGTACGGTGTGACATGGCCGGGTTCCTCGCAGGTGACAAGGCATCTGGCCATCCGCGCCGGCGAATGTCAGGAGGCAAATGCGTCACAGCGGTCCGTAGCGCGGGAAAGCACAGTGGTCCGTCGACAGAAGCCGAGGTCATGAATGCCAGTTACGACAATGGATCCATGCAATGCATGGGTGGGATCAACCGTGCGGACCAACGGTCCGCACCCACCATTCTTTCGGCGCCGCACCCACCATTCTTGCGGCGCCGCACCCACCATTCTTGCGGCGCCGCACCCACCATTCTTGCCGCGCCGCACCCACCATTCACCCCGTGCCGCACCCACCACTCATCGTCAGAGCGGCTTCGGCGAGAACGTCAGCGTCGCGATTACACCGCGATCGCCACCGGGGCGCACGCTCACCTGCCACCCGTACAGATCACACAGGCGGCTGACGATCGACAGGCCGATGCCACCGCCCTGCGAGTGGCCGGCATGGGTGCCGCGATAACCGCGCTGGAACAGCTTGGCGGCATCTTCTTCGCTCAGTCCGGGGCCACTGTCAGTCACCGACACCGCATTGCTGCTGACGTGGACGCGCACGCTGCCATCCTGCGAATACTTCACGGCATTGCCGATGAGGTTGCCCAGCGCCACCGACAAGGCCGCTTCCGGTGCATCGATCACCAGGCCGCGCTCGCCTTCCAGCACCAGCTCCAGCGGCTTCCCGCCGAGCTGCGCGCGATGCGCATCCAGCAGCTGCTCGGCCACCCGTGCCACGTTGCTGGTGCCCTGCCCGCGCTCGTTGCGCGATAGCAGCAGCAAGGCGCCGATCAGATCGCTGCACTGCTGTTCGGCACGCTGGATGCGCTGCAGGCGCTGCAGCACCTTCTCGTCCAGGCCGGGACGGGTCAGGAGCAGCTCGGTCGCGCCGCGGATCACCGCCAGTGGCGTGCGCAGTTCGTGGCTGACGTCGGCGTTGAACTCACGGTCGCGCTGCACGACCTCGGTCAGGCGCGAGGAATAGTCATCCAGCGCCTGCGCCAGCTGCCCCACTTCGTCGTCGGGGAAACGCGGCGCCAATGGCTCGGGATCACTGGTGCCGCCGCGGTAAGCACGTAGCCGTGCGGCCAGGTCGGACACCGGCTTCATCACCTTCGACGCCGACCACCAGCCCAGCACCAGCGACAGCAGGCTGAACACCAGCACCGACAGCACCAGCGCGCGATTGAGCTGCTGCCCGCCGCGCACACTGTCGGTCATGTCATAAGCGAGGAAGAACCAGGCGTCGTCCGCCTTGCGCACGGCCAGCTTGTAGGCATACGGCTGGTTCTGTTCGTCGATGCCGCTGAGGTTGTAATTGCCATTGGGCAACGCCGCCCAATCCGGCTGGTTTTCGCGCACGCGGTCGAACTTGTCGCTCGAATACGCGTACGCCCGGATCTGCTGCACCGGCACTTCGGGGTTGCGTCCGGGGTGCTCGTAAAAGCGCCTTGCGTACTCGTTGATGTTGCGGTTCATCACGTCTTCCACCAGCTGGTTTTCCACGCGCATGCGGGCCCAGTTGGTGGCGAACGCGAACAGTGTCGTCAGGCAGAAGCCCAACAACACGAACGAGACGATGATGCGACTGCGCAGGCGCCGCCGATAGGGCGTGCGCCGACGCTCCCCCTTGGTTGCCACCGAATCAGGCTTCCGGGGTGGCGATGCGGTATCCGATGCCATGGCGGGTCTGGATCAGCGGCACTTCGAACGGCTTGTCGACCACCGCACGCAGGCCGTGGATGTGTACGCGCAGAGAATCCGAATCCGGCAGTTCTTCGCCCCAGACGCGGGTTTCCAGTTCCTGGCGGGTGACCACGGCCGGAGCGGCTTCCATCAGCGCCTGCAGGATCTTCAACGCAGTCGGGTTGAGCTGCAGCAGCTTGCCCTGGCGGCGCACTTCCAGCGTGTCCAGGTTGTATTCCAGGTCGCCGGTTTCCAGCACGCGGGTCTGCACGCCCTTGCCGCGGCGCGACAGGGCATTGAGTCGGACTTCCACTTCCTGCAGGGCGAAGGGCTTGATGAGGTAGTCATCGGCACCCGAATCGAAACCTGCCAGCTTGTTGTCCAGCGAATCGCGCGCGGTCAGCATCAGCACCGGGGTCTGCTTGCGCGCTTCGTTGCGAAGCTTGCGGCAGACTTCGATGCCGTCCATGCCGGGCAGGTTGAGGTCCAGCACGATCGCGTCGAACTCGTGCACCACGGCCAGGTGCAACCCGGTCACGCCGTCGGCAGCGAAGTCCACCGTGTGGCCCCGGTCCTCGAGGTAATCGCCAAGGTTGGCTGCGATGTCGCTGTTGTCTTCGATTACGAGAATACGCACTGGGACCTCTGATTCATTAAGGGTCGTCGGGAGATGCCAACCCGCTCAGGGTGCGCCTGAGCGGGTGGACGCCACGTCTACCCGCTGAACGATACAGGTTGCAGTCTTAACATTTCGTGCGGGCTGCTCACAGCCCCCCTGACGGCTGCAGATTGTTGATGGACTGGCTGTCGCGCATCGTCTTGCGGGCCGCTTCCAGGGCCTCGCGCCGCTGCGCCACCGTCATGCATACCCGCTGCGGCATGTTGCTGCCGATAGCGCGCTCGCGACGGCAGACCATGCGGCTGTCGGCGCGGGCCTGTGTGAGGATCGTATTGACGATCTCCTGATCGTTAAAGATCTCGACACGCGCTTGCGGGCTTAGTTCTTCCACCCGCTGATGGTCACCCATCTTGAGCCGAATGCGCCCCAGCGCCTGCTGCACGGTGCTTTTCTGCTCCATGCTGATCTCGGAGTAATCGTCTGAACTCAGCGCTTTTTCGACAGTGGCGATCTGCTCGGCCACCGGCGCGGTTGAGTCAAGTTTGACCTCGGCTTCTTTCTCGACACGGGCATGTGTCGTGAACGCCAAGGTCATCGCCAGGCTCAAAGCCAGGCCAAGCGTAGTCTTGCGATGCATCGTTCCCTCTCCTGTCGTCCATGAAGAATTTCCGACTCTACGGCTCCGCAGGCACGTCGACAAGGGACCACCGCCACGGTGACCGAGCCCCCCCAGTCAGCGCCCTGCGGGCGGCGGCGAGAGCGTCCTGTAGCTGCGCTGGTCGTTGAGCAGCGCCTTGCCCTTTTCTTCGATCCGGCGGCGTTCGGCCACGGTCAGGCAGCGGCTCTTGGGCATGTTGCTGCCCGTGGTGCGGGTGTGCTGGCACACCAGGCGGCTGTCCGCATGGGCGCGGGTAAGGATGGTGTTGATCCGCTCCTGGTCGTTGAAGACCTCGTTCTGTACTGCTGGCGGCAGTTCCTGCGCCGTCTGCCGGTCGCCCACACGCAGGGTGATGCGCTCCAGCGACTGCCGGACCTGGGCACGGTCATCGGCTGAAATCTCGGCGTACTCGCCGTTGTCCAGCGCCTTTTCGACCTTGCGCACCTGCTCGGCCACCGGGGCCTGCCGATCCATCTGGACCACGGGTTTTTCCGATGCGGCCTGGGCGGCCGCGGACAGGCCCAGCAACAGCGCAACCATGGTGATGCGGTACATCGCCAACACCCCGATCCATCCCGGAACGAAGGCCCAACTCTACGAGCCGCCCCGCTCCGCCACAAGGGACCTTTGACCGGGGTCCGCCGGGGCCGGGCCGGGCATAAAAAAGACCCAGGCGGTCTACCCGCCTGGGTCTGAAGTCGTATCCCGATTACCGATCCTGCTGAGAGGCAGAGCTGCGGTGCGCTGAAGCCTACGCCGGGCCCGATTAAAGGCGTGTTAAACCCGGCGGAGATCCTTCAGGAAAATTTCAACACATTGATAATCAAGGCTTTTTAATCTTCTCGACGTGGGCAATGATGCGCGATGCCACGTCCACCTGGCAGGCCGCTTCGATGCCTTCCAGGCCCGGCGTGGAGTTGACCTCCAGCACCAGCGGGCCGCGCTCGGAGCGGATCAGGTCGACCCCGCACACCGACAGGCCCAGTGCCTTGGCCGAGCGCACCGCCACCTGCTGTTCAGCCCGGCTGGCCTTGGCCGGCACCGCCGTGCCACCGGCATGCAGGTTTGAGCGGAAGTCGCCTTCCGGCGCCTGCCGCTGCATGGAGGCCACCACCTGGTCGCCCACCACGAAGCAGCGCAGGTCCGCGCCCTTGGCCTCGCCGATGAACTCCTGCATGAGGAAGTTGGCGTACAGGCCGCGCAGGGCCTCGACGATGCCGCGCGAGGCGCTGGCCTTCTCGGTGAGGATGACGCCGCGACCCTGGGTGCCCTCGTTGAGTTTCACCACGTGCGGCGGCGGGCCGAGCATGGACAGCAGGTCGACCGTGTCATCCGGGTTGTCGCCAAACACCGTGACCGGCATGTCGATGCCCTTGGCCGCCAGCAGCTGGTGCGCTCGCAGCTTGTCGCGCGAACGCAGGATCGCGTCGGACGGATTGGGGGTGCGCGCGCCCATCAATTCGAACTGGCGCAGCACGGCGGTGCCGTAGCGGGTGATGGAGGCACCGATGCGCGGAATGACCACGTCCACGCCGGTCATCGGCCGTCCCTTGTAGTGCATGGAAAATCCATCGGCGGCGATGCGCATGTAGCAGCGCAGCGGGTCAAGGATGCGGACGGTATGCCCGCGTGCACGGGCCGCCTCGACCAGCCGGCGGGTGGAGTACAGCGAGCTGTTGCGGGACAGGATGGCGAGCTTCATCGCGGTGGCAGTGGACGGCAGGCGCGCAGCATAGCGCGGCGGCGTTGCGGCGGGATGATGCTGTCGGCACAGGCCTGTCGACGTGCCTTCAGTCGCTGTCCTCCGCGCCTGCGGCGCAGCCCCGCGCGGCTTCACCCAGTGCCGCCACGCAGGTCATCTGCAGGGTCGAACCACTGAAAGCGTCACGGTAGATCTGTTCGATCAGCTGCGCGGCGTGCGGGCCACCAGCGCGGCCCAGCGCGCGCACCGCTTCGAGCTGCTTGTTGGAGCCGGTGCCGGCAGACAGGAAGATCTGGTGCAGCAGGGTGACGACATCCTTGCGGTTCTTCATGCTTCGGGTTTCCTTTGACGTTGAAGAACGCTAGCGGGCCGTCGGCCCTGCCCGCCATGAGGATTATTGGAAAACGGGCCCATGGCAGATAAAAAAAAACCCGGCAACGGCGCGGCCGTTACCGGGGTTCTGGAAGCTGGAGCGGGCGAAGGGAATCGAACCCTCGTCAGTAGCTTGGGAAGCTACAGCTCTACCATTGAGCTACGCCCGCATTGCAGGGTGGAAGTCTATGCGGAGCGGCCGGTGTTGGGCAATGGGGTCAGAGCCCTTTCCTGCGGAAAGGGATCCGACCCCGCCCTGGATCAGAAGCTGCCGCTTAAGTTGGCGAACAGCGTCGCATCCTGCGCACGCTTCTGCAGGGTGGTGGCGCTCAGGCCGATGTTGCTCTGCAGGCCGAACAGTTCCATGCGCGCGCCGAAGATGGCGGTTGCATAGTTCTTGTCGAAGTCCATGCCCGGCACACGGTACATGCCCACGTCCGGCAGGCTCTTCACCCAAGCGCTGGCCTGCTTGGTGTCCTCGAACTCGTGGTCGTAGGTCACCTGCACGTACGGCTTGACCGCGCCGCCATCGAAGCGGGCCTGCCAGCCGATGCGGCCGACGGTGGAATCGACGTCCTGCTTGCCGTAGCCCAGCGCGGTAGCCAGGGTGTTGGCATCAGCGGTTTCGGTGTAGCCGTCGATCTTCACCTTCTGCCAGATCACCGAGGCGATCGGGCCGTGGCGGAAGCCGCCTTCGGTGCCGAACTCGTAGCCGGCATTCAGGGCCGCGGTCAGGTTGCTGCCGTCCGGCGAGCCGCCGTGTTCGCGGGTGGCCGGGCCGAGCTGGACCTTGCGGTTCACGTCATAGGACAGCCAGGTGTAGCTGACCTGGCCGTTGACCCAGATGCGGTCGCCGTACCAGCCGGCGAACAGACCGGCGGTGGTGTCCTTCTGGGTGAAGTCGCCACGGCTGTTGCCGAAGTCGGCGTTCATGCGGCCGAAGCCGGCGAAGCCGCCGACGACCATGCCGTCACGCGCCCAGTCGACACCGAACAGGCCGGCCGGCGCGAGGCCGTCGTACACGTCGGCGTGGTCGTAGCGCTGCATGTCGCCACGCACGCCACCCCACCAGGACATGCCGTCGGCCGGACGGCCGGCCTGGTGCAGGCTGACCTGGTCGGCACGCGAGCGGCCGATGGTCTGCGCCGAATGGGTCAGGATCTGCTGCAGGCGCGGGCCTTCCAGGATCGAGATGGCGTACTGGCCCAGCATCTGGTGCGCGGCCGTGGTCGGGTGCACGTCATCGGCGAACAGGTAGGTGCTGGCCGCATCGGGGCGCACGTAGGCCAGCGGGCTGCAGGTCAGCGACGAAGGCACGGTGCAGGCGCGACCAGTGACATTGCTGAAGCCGTACATGCCTGGGGTGGCGATGATCTCGCGCAGCAGGGTGTAGGTATCCAGCGGGATGAAGTCGATGCCGGCCTGCTTCAGGCCGCCGTACAGCGCGCTGTTGTAGGCGTTGGACAGGGCCGTGCCCTGCACGCGCGCAGCGGCGCCGCGATCAATGAAGCCCGGGGTGGAACCGATGTCGGGCAGGTTCGGCACCAGCACATACTGGGCACCGGCCTGCTTGAGGCTGGCCACGATGCCGATCTGGTCGGTCACGGCCGAACCGATGATCGCCGGGGCCTGGGCCGGGGCGGTGATCTGGAACAGGTCGTTGGCGCCACCCCACACCGTGTAGAGGGCATTCGGGTCGGCCTTGCCCCCATTGGCTGCCAGGTAGTTGGCCGTCTGCGTCTTCAGCGACGGCACCAGCACGTTGCCCAGCAGCGGGTTGCGGAAATCGGTACCGACGCGTGCACCGCCGACGGCGTAGTTGTCACCGGTCTGGCCGTTGCCGTTCGGGCTGGCATTGGTGCCGTAATAATCGGCCACCCACTGCGCCCATTCCCAGCCGGGGTTGGTGGTGGACTGGCCGGTCACCGGGCGCACGTCCGCCGGCAGCAGCGGGCGGAAGTAGCCGCTGTCGGTGAGGCTGTCACCGATGAACACGGTACGGGTGAACGGGGATTCGCCTGCCATGGCCGGCAGCGCGGCCAGCGCGATCGCGGCCGCCATCAGGGAGCGGATCGGGCGTTTGCTGAGCAGCATGTAGAAACTCCTGGGGGAAAATGTCGAGGATCCAGCGCACACGTACGCCGGCGCACGGTGAATGGTTTCACCGAGCCGCCGATTGCTCACGCTGCGCCGCCGCATGGATTGTCGCCTGAACCCGCGCGGACGGGGTGTGCCGGAGGTGGCGGGCGGGGTCGATTGCAACTGTTCCGATCCCGGCGGGCCATCGGCGACAATGCCGGCATGAACATCCAGCTCAATGGCGAACCCCGCACCCTGCCCGCTTCGGCGACCCTCCTCGACCTGCTCGCCGCCGAGCAGCTGCTGCAGCGCCGGGTGGCCGTGGAAGTGAATGGCGAGATCGTCAGCCGCAGCCGCCATGGCGAGCACGTGCTGGCCGAGGGCGATGTAGTGGAGATCGTGCACGCGCTGGGGGGTGGTTGAGGCAAGGCCTCCGCGCTTCGCGCTCGCCGGGCATGGCCAGGCGCTACCGGTGCACGAGCGCGGTAGCGCCGGGCCATGACCGGCGGCCTCCGCAAGGTGACCCCATCTTCAGGCGGATAAGCGATAATCGCGTCATGAACCTCCCTGTCTCCCCCGATTCGCTGGTGATCGCCGGCAAGACCTACGGCTCGCGGCTGCTGACCGGCACCGGCAAGTTCAAGGATCTGGAAGAAACCCGCCTGGCCACCGAGGCCGCTGGCGCCCAGATCGTCACCGTGGCCATCCGCCGCACCAACATCGGCCAGAACCCGGGCGAACCGAACCTGCTGGACGTGCTGCCGCCGGACCGCTACACCATCCTGCCCAACACCGCCGGCTGCTACACCGCCGAAGACGCGGTGCGCACCTGCCGCCTGGCCCGTGAGCTGCTGGATGGCCACACCCTGACCAAGCTGGAAGTGCTGGGCGATCAGAAGTCGCTGTACCCGGACGTGGTGCAGACCCTCAAGGCCGCCGAGCAACTGGTCAAGGACGGCTTCGACGTGATGGTCTACACCTCCGACGACCCGATCCTGGCCAAGCGCCTGGAAGAAATCGGCTGCGCTGCGGTGATGCCGCTGGCCGCGCCGATCGGGTCGGGCCTGGGCATCCAGAACAAGTACAACCTGCTGCAGATCATCGAAGACGCCAAGGTGCCGATCATCGTCGACGCCGGCGTGGGCACCGCTTCCGATGCCGCCATCGCGATGGAACTGGGCTGCGACGGCGTGCTGATGAACACCGCCATCGCCGGTGCGCGCCATCCGGTGCTGATGGCCAGCGCGATGCGCAAGGCCGTCGAAGCCGGCCGCGAGGCCTTCCTGGCCGGCCGCATCCCGCGCAAGCGCTACGCCAGCGCCTCCTCCCCGATTGATGGGCTGATCGGCTGATGACCAATCCTTTTGACAGCGCCGGTTCCAAGGCCCCGCCCAAGCCCTTCACCGTGAGCGAGGGCCGCCGCGAGGTGCGCAGCTTCGTGCTCCGCCAGGGGCGCTTCACCCCCGCCCAGCAGCGCGCGTTCGACGAACGCTGGCCGCGCTTCGGCATCGACTACACCGGCCAGCCGCGCGACCTGGACGCCACCTTCGGCCGCACGGCGCACAAGGTGCTGGAAATCGGCTTCGGCAATGGTGCGGCCCTGCGCTTCGCCGCGCAGCACGATCCGTCGCGCGACTACATCGGCATCGAAGTGCACGCCCCGGGCGTGGGCCGCCTGCTGAACGCGCTGGCCGATGACAACGCCGACCACGTCCGCCTGTACCACCACGATGCCGTGGAGGTGCTGCAGAACGAGGTCGCCGACGGTGCACTGGATGAAGTACGCATCTATTTCCCGGACCCGTGGCACAAGAAGCGCCACAACAAGCGCCGCCTGCTGCAGCCGGCGTTTGCCGAGCTGATCGTGCGCAAGCTGCGCCCGGGCGGCCGCCTGCACTGCGCCACCGACTGGGAAGATTACGCCGAGCAGATGTGGGATGTGCTCGACGCCACTGCCGGCCTGGTCAACCGTGCCGGCCCGCGTGGCAGCGTGCCGCGTCCGGACTGGCGCCCTCAGACGCACTTCGAGACCCGCGGCCAGAAGCTCGGCCACGGCGTCTGGGACCTGCTGTACGACCGTACCTGACCCACGCACGAGGACGCTGCGCCCCACATGGATACCGCGCTGACGCTGACCAACGACATGAAGCTCGTGCTCGGGCTGGTCGGCTTCACGATGGCGATGTTCCTGTTCGAGCGCATCCGCGCCGACGTGGTCGCGCTGGTGGTGCTGGTGGTGCTCGGCGTCACCGGCCTGATCGCCCCGGAAGAAATCTTCGGTGGCTTCTCGGGTAACGCGGTGATGAGCATCATCGCCACCACCATCCTCGGTGCCGGTCTGGACCGCACCGGGGCGCTGAACCGGCTGGCGGCGTGGCTGCTGCGGCGCGGCCACGGCGTGGAGCAGCGGCTGCTGATGATGACCACGGCCATCGCCGGCCTGAACTCGTCCTTCATGCAGAACCCCTCGGTGATGGCGCTGTACCTGCCGGTGGCCTCGCGGCTGGCGGCACGTACCGGGCTTACAATGCAGCGGCTGCTGCTGCCGATTTCGGCGGCGATCGTGATGGGAGGCGCGCTGACCATGGTCGGCAATTCGCCGCTGATCCTGCTGAACGATCTGCTGGCCTCGGCCAACAACAACCTCCCCTCGGGCCTGGCCACCATCGAGCCGCTGCGCATGTTCGCGCCGCTGCCGATCGGCGTGGCCCTGCTGATCGCATCGCTGCTGTACTTCCGCTACTACGGCGACCGCAAGCTGATCGAAGAGGAAAGCCTGGTCAACGACGGGGTGACACCGGCGCGCACCGAGAGCTACTTCGCCAAGACCTACGGCATCGAAGGCGATGTATTCGAGCTGATGGTGACCGCTGAAAGCCCGCTGGTGGGCATGACCCTGGGCGAGGCCGAGACCCTGCACGATGCGCCGCTGCTGCTGGCGCTGAAGACCGGCAACGACACCCGCCTGGCACCGCCGGCGGAGATGCGTATCTGGGTAGGCAGCGTGCTGGGGGTGATGGGACCGCGTCAGGAGGTGCACGATTTCGCGCAGAACCAGTTCCTGCGCATGTCCTCGCGGCTGAAGCACCTGGGTGACCTGTTCAACCCCAGCCGGGCCGGCATCTCCGAAGCGGTGGTACCGCCCACCTCGGGGGTGATCGGCAAGACCGCCGGCGACCTGCGCCTGCGCAAGGAGCGCGGCATGAGCCTGCTGGCCATCAACCGCGACAAGCAGGTGATCCGCGAGGACGTGCGCGACGTTCCGCTGCGCGCCGGCGACATGCTGGTCTTCCACAGCATCTGGACCGACCTGGCGCAGGCGGCCAAGAGCCGGGACTTCGTGGTGGTGACCGACTACCCGACCGGCGAGCAGCGCCCGCACAAGTTCAAGATCGCCATGTCGATCTTTGCGCTGACCATCCTGATCGCGCTGACCAGCAAGCTGCCGGTAGCGCTGACCCTGATGACCGGCGTGGCCGGCATGCTGCTGACCGGCGTGCTGCGCATGGACGAGGCCTATGCATCGATCAACTGGAAAACGGTATTCATGATGGCCGGGCTGATTCCGCTCGGCTGGGCGATGGATTCCAGTGGTGCAGCGGCCTGGGTGGCCGGGCACACCATCGACAAGCTGCCCACCGGCATCCCGCTGTGGGTGCTGGAAGTGGCGCTGGCGCTGCTGACGACTGCGTTCTCGCTGGTGATCAGCCACGTGGGCGCCACCATCGTGATGGTGCCCATCGCGGTGAACCTGGCGCTGGCGGCGGGCGGCAGCCCGACGGCGTTCGCGCTGATCGTGGCGCTGTCGGCGTCCAACAACCTGATGACGGCTTCCAACCCGGTGATTTCGATGATCACCGGCCCGGCCAACTACACCCCGCGCGAGATGTGGCGGGTCGGCGGACCGCTGTCGCTGATCTACACGCTGGTGGTGGTGGTGATGATCAACCTGATGTTCTGAGGCCCCTGAGCCTGTGGTAGGTGCGGACCGTTGGTCCGCACGCTCTGTTGCAGAGAAGCCTCGTGCGGACCAACGGTCCGCACCTACCGGTTTGCCATGCGGACCAACGGTCCGCACCTACCTCTTTGCCGTGCGGACCAACGGTTCGGACCTACCTGAGCCTCGCCTCAGGCCAGGTAGACCTGGCCGTCGCGGATGTCGACCGGCACCGCGCGCAGGCGGTCGCCCTTGCAGGGGCCGGCGATGCAGTCGCCGCTGTCCAGGGCGAACGAGGCGCCGTGCGCGGCACACACCAGGTGGCCTTCGCGGCTCTTGAGGAACTGGCCCGGTGCCCAGTCCAGCCGGCGGCCGGCGTGCGGACAGATGTTCAAGAACGCGCGCACCTGCGCGCCGTCGCGGTACAGCACCAGCGATTCGGCATCGCCCTCGACCACCGCTTCGACCTCGGCAAATGCCCCATCGGCAAGGGCATCAAGGGCGATCAGGGCAGCGGCGGCAGTCATGGCGGAAGGCTCTCATGGAAAACCGGATTGTCGCATGCCCGCTCATATGACTGGCTGTGACATGAACACAAGTCATTGATCCGTAATATGCAGAGGCTACATTTAACGAGTTTTTCACTCAATGACAGTGGCGCATCCCGATACTCTTGTTTCGCTGATCCCAGCCCTATCGAGCCGCCATGTTTACTCGCGCTTCCGCCTTCAACCAGTTCCGCACCCTGTTCGCGCCGCGCAAGCCGCGCCACCCGCTGGTGCGTGTTGCCGTCGGCCTGCTCGGCCTGGCGATTCTGGCAGCGATGGTGTTCATCGGCGTGTTCGTGGGTGCGGCGATGATCCTGATCGGCCTGGCGTGGAAGCTGCTGGCCTCGCGCAAGACCGTCGGTGCGCGCCGTGCGGCCGATGCCAACGTCGTCGAAGGCGAATACCGCGTGGTGCGCAAGTCGGCTTTGCCGATGTCGCGCTGATCCGGCCGCCCGCTGACGTGGGCGCCACACCGTTCTAGACTGCAGGGGCCTTCCTACTGGAACCCCCGCATGTCCACTGCCGCAGTTTCCGATGTCATCCCCGCCCCCGTTGTGCCGCGTGTGCCGGTGGGCGGTGGTGGCACGTTCCCGGTCCACCGCATCTACTGCGTCGGCCGCAACTTCGCCGACCATGCGCGTGAGATGGGCGCTGCGGTGCCGGCCGCCGATGATCGCGGCCGCCCGATGTTCTTCTGCAAGCCGGCCGACGCCATCGTGGTCGGCCACGACGATGTGATCCCCTACCCGCCCGCGACCAGCAACCTGCACCACGAAGTGGAGCTGGTGGTGGCCATCGGCGTTGATGCGCCGGCCGGCGAACTGGCCGTGGCTGATGCCGACGCGCTTATCTACGGCTATGCCGTGGGCCTTGACCTGACCCGCCGCGACCTGCAGGCCGCCGCCAAGGAAAAGGGCCACCCGTGGGATTCGGCCAAGGGCTTCGATGCCTCCGCGCCGATCAGCGAGATCGTGCATGCCGGTGAAGTAGGCGACCTGGCCGCCTTGAACCTGTCGCTGGAAGTGAACGGCGAAGTGCGCCAGCAGTCGCTGCTCGACCAGATGATCTGGAACGTGCCGGAAATCCTGCATGAGCTGTCCAAGCTGTGGCAGCTTCGCGCTGGCGACCTTGTCTTCATGGGCACCCCGTCGGGGGTGGCCGCATTGAAGCCGGGCGACCGTTTCAGTGCTCGACTGGAGAACGTGGCCGAACGCCACGGCGTCATCGCAGGCTGACATCGGCTGCGTTAACCTGCGCTCGAACCCTCGCCCTCAGGAGAAGAACAAGAATGGGAATGCTCACCGAGTTCAAGGAATTCGCGATGCGTGGCAACGTCATCGACCTCGCCGTCGGCGTGGTCATCGGCGCGGCCTTCGGCAAGATCGTCACCGCGCTGGTGGAGAAGATCATCATGCCGCCGCTGGGCCTGCTGATCGGCAAGGTGGATTTCTCCGATCTGGCCTGGACGTTGGCGCCTGCACGTGTTGGCGCCGACGGCACCGAGATACCTGCCGTGGTCATCGGCTACGGTGATTTCCTCAACACGCTGGTGCAGTTCATCATCGTGGCCTTCGCCATCTTCATGGTGATCAAGGTGATCAACCGCCTGTCGCGCAAGAAGGAAGCGGCACCGGCCGGTCCGAAGGAAGAAGTGGTACTGCTGCGCGAGATCCGCGACAGCCTGAAGAAATAAGGCGTTCCGCGCACCTGTAGAGTCGAGCCGTGCTCGACTGGGCGGGACGGTAATCACGGTAGCGGCGGGCCCGGGCCCGCGGCCGCCCCGGGGGGTTTGTTGAGCCCGGCGGAGACCCGCGCCTCCGCATTTGGGGGGAGGGGCGG